>CALZNR010000056.1 GCA_945827565.1 uncultured Prevotella sp. | reverse complement strand
ACACTGCATATCGTCGGCAGCGTCAGATGTGTATAAGAGACAGCTATAGTCCATAGCGAGCAAAAAGTGGCTCAGAACGAAATTGCATAAATATGCAGTTTAACATTTGGGCCTCCAAATTCAATAGATTTTAACGATTTGGGTTTAACCCAAAACGGTCATTAGGCCGTTATGCGCAAACGAACTTTCTTTTTGGCATCTGTCTTCCCGTTTCTCGGTTACAATGGAGCCCCATTGCGCCCTCAAAACGAGAACACATCTTCTCAAAAACAGAAGTTGTTATCATCATAAAGCTAATGGCCGATTTGGGTTTAATCAAGGAGCAAACGAACAATAGAACTCACCAAATCTCTCAACAGTGCTCAGGTGAGGATGGGAGCATTTTTTATCTATGCCCACAATACCGTTTGGCAAACCAAAAAGAGAAGGAAAGCAGTTTGTAACTTCTTTCCTTGTGCAAATACCTTGATTGCCGGGATGGTTAGGATGACTTGGCAGCATCCTGTACCATTTCTCCGATGGTGGGGTGGATGTGGATGATGCTTGCCAGTTCGCTGACGGTGGTGTGCCGACATATCAGTGCAGCCACCTCTTGTACCATATCGGCACTGTGTGCACCAAAGGCATGGCATCCCAGCAGTTCACCAGTAGTCTTGTTGTAGATAATCTTCACCATTCCCTCTGTCTCGTTCATTGATAGGGCCTTGCCATTGGCTCGGTGGAAGGCTTTGCAACAGCCGTGGTCTATGCCTGCTGCCTTGCAACTCTCTTCTGTCAATCCCACACAGGCCGCTTCGGGATAGGTGAAGATGGCAGCCGGCATCACCTCCAACAGAGGTGCTGATGAGGTGGATGTCTCTGTATGCTGCCACTTGGTGAGAATATGGTGCACTGCCACCTCTGCCTGTGCCGATGCAGCGTGTGCCAGCATTTGTCTGCCATTCACATCGCCAATGGCATATACACCCTCCACATTGGTCTGCATGTAATCGTTGGTGGCAATGCCCTTGTTGCTGTGAGTTATGCTGGTGTGCTCCAGGTGCAGGGGTGCCGTGTTGGCGGCTCTTCCTACAGCCATAAGCACCTTGTCGGCAGTCAATAGTTCTTCCTTGCCTTTGCGCTCGTAGATAACACTGCCGTTGGTCACGCTTTTCACAGCGGCCTGCATCACAAACTGTATGCCTCTTTTCTCCAGTACTTTGCGTAGGCGTTTGGCTATATCGCTGTCCAGTGCAGGTAAGCACTCCTTGAGATACTCTATCACAGTGACCTGACAACCGAAACTGTGGAAGATGCACGCCAGTTCCATTCCTATCACTCCGGCACCCACGATGCACAGATGCTGGGGCAGGGTGGTGATGGAAAGAATATCGGTGGAGTCGATGAGCATCTGTGCGTCGGCTTGCTCCAAAGGCAGCATCTTGGGCACAGAGCCTGTGGCAATGATGATGAAGGGGGCGGTGATGGTATTGCCGTTGACCTCTACGGTGTGGTCGTCGGCAAAGTGCACCTCACCCTGAATCACCTCTACCTTGGATGCTGCCATCAGCGAGGCAATACCCTCACGCAGTTGCTCTATCACCTCATTTTTGTGTGCCATCACCTGTTGCAGGTTCACGGTGGGTGAAGCACACTCAATGCCCACCTTACTGCTCTGCTGCATGTGGTGCATCAGCTCTGCGGTGTGGGCGAGTGTTTTGGTGGGGATACATCCCACGTTGAGACAGGTGCCGCCAAGATGGGCTTGCTCAATCAGTGCTACCTTCATTCCGGCTTTGGCGGCGTGGATGGCGGCATGATAGCCGCCAGGTCCACCGCCTATGATAATCAAGTCTGTTGCGTTGCTCATAACAGGAAGAAAAACAGGGTTTCAATGTTTGTTGTCCCGAGAGATGTGCAGGGAGTTTATTGTGCCTGCATGGCCTTGTAGGTGAGTATGGGGTGCTTGGCAGCCTCTACATCATCCACCCTCTTGATGGGAGTGTGGTGTGGTGCACCTTTTACCACCTCGGGTGTGGTGGCAGCCTCGTGGGCAATGGTGCGCATCACCTGTATGAAGTCGTCAAGCGTTTCCTTGCTCTCGTTTTCCGTAGGCTCTATCATCAGCGACTGATGGAACAGCAGGGGGAAATAGATGGTGGGTGCGTGATAACCATAGTCAAGCAAGCGCTTTGCCACGTCCATGGTGGTCACTTCGGTACTCTTGTCTTTCAGACCGTCAAACACAAACTCGTGCTTGCATAGCGTGTCGATAGGTAGTTCGTAAACATCCTTCAGGCACTCCTTTATATAGTTGGCATTGAGAGTGGCAAGCGGGCCCACCAACTTGAGCTGGTCTCTGCCCAGCGACAGGATATATGCCAGTGCGCGCATCTCAACGGCAAAGTTGCCATGATAGGGGCTTACGCAGGGCAGACAGTCTTCCAGTCCTTTGCGCACTCCCACCGGTCCTGCTCCCGGTCCGCCTCCACCGTGAGGGGTAGAGAAGGTCTTGTGCAGGTTGATGTGCATCACGTCAAAGCCCATATCGCCGGGGCGACAGGCGCCCAGCATAGGGTTGAGGTTGGCGCCATCGTAGTACATCAGTGCGCCGCATTGGTGCACCATCTCTGCTATTTCGGGGATGCTGCGCTCAAAGAGTCCCAGTGTGTTGGGGTTGGTCATCATCATGGCAGCCACCTCTTCATTGAGCAGTTCCTTGAGATGAGCCACATCCACAGTGCCATCTGCCAAGCTCTTCACCTCAACGATATCCAGTCCGCATACCGCGGCTGAGGCGGGATTGGTGCCATGGGCAGAATCGGGCACGATGACCTTGGTTCGCTTGGTGTCGCCCCGCTTTTCGTGATAGGCACGTATCACCATCAGTCCTGTCAGCTCGCCGTGAGCTCCAGCAAAGGGTTTCAGCGTGAAGGCTGCCAGTCCGGTGATGGCGCATAGCGACTGCTCCAGCATGTGGCACACCTCTTGTGCTCCGCGTGTGGTGTGTTCGGGCTGCAGTGGGTGCAGTGCTGAAAAGGCAGGCATGGAGGCAATCTCCTCGTTGATGCAGGGATTGTATTTCATGGTGCAGCTGCCCAGGGGGTAGAAGCCGTTGTTCACTCCAAAGTTGTTGGCACTCTGGTTGGTGTAGTGGCGCACCACAGTCAGTTCATCACATTCGGGCAGTGCGACCTCTTTCTCCCTGCGCCACTCCTTGGGTATGTCGTAGTTGCCAAACTCATGGCGTGGCAGTGAGTAGCCTTTGCGCCCGGGATGGGAAAGTTCAAAAATCAGTTTCCCGTATAGTTTGTTGTTCATAAGATAATGCTTTGGTGGATTTCTAAAAGATGGGCTCTATCGAACCCGCCACTGTTCCCTCTGTTCAGTGTTGCAGTGTGCCATACTCTTTGACGAGTGCTACCAGTTGGTCAGCTTCCTGCTTGGTGCGTTTCTCGGTGACAGCCATCATCAGTGTGTGGTCGGCCACCTTTACGCCACCAAAGATGCCGTGGCGGGTGAGATGTTCCAGCAAGCCGTCGAGATTGCCTTGGAAATCTACACAGAACTCATTGAAGAAGGCGCGCTGGGGATAGGTGGCTGTGAACAGTCCTGTGGCCAGCAGTTGCTCTTGCAGATAGTGTGCGCCGGCATATGACTGTTGGGCAGCCTCTTGCATGCCCTTGCGCCCCATGAGCGACATATAGATGGTGACAAACAGGGCCATGAGCGACTGGTTGGAACAGATATTCGACGTGGCTTTCTGTCGGCGGATATGCTGTTCGCGTGCCTGCAGGGTGAGTACAAAGGCGCGCTGTCCTTCGCTGTCGTGTGTCATGCCAACGATACGTCCGGGCATTTTGCGCATCAACTTTTCCGTGCAGCACATGTAGCCCACATACGGTCCGCCGAAAGCCATGGGGATGCCCAGGCTCTGTGCATCGCCCACTGCAATGTCGGCACCCCATTCGCCCGGAGTTTTGAGCACAGCCAGGTCGGCTGCTATGCTGTTCATTATCAGCAGGGCCTTATGGGCGTGTGCAGCATCGGCATAGCCGCCATAATCTTCCACGATGCCGTAGTAGTTGGGCTGCTGCACTATCACGCCAGCCACGCCCCCCTGTGCCAGCTGGCGTTCCATATCTGCCTTGTCGGTGGCACCATCCACCGCTGCAATCAGTTCTATCTCCATACCATGGAAGTGAGCATAGGTGCGCACCACCTCAAGCACTTTGGGGTCGATGGTAGATGAAACCAGCACCTTGTTGCATTTCTTTCCCGCAGCCACCGCCATCATGGCAGCCTCTGCGGTGGCAGTGGCGCCATCGTAGAGCGACGCATTAGAGATGTCCATGCCTGTGAGTTCTGCCATCATCGATTGGTATTCAAAGATGTAGTGCAGGGTGCCCTGTGAGATTTCTGCCTGATAGGGTGTATAGGAAGTGAGAAACTCCGACCGGCTGATGATAGACGGGATGGCGGCAGGAGTATAGTGGTCGTAAACACCGGCGCCTCCAAAGCATGTGAGCACCGTGTTTTGCTGTGCCATGCGCTGAAAGGTGGAGCGTATCTCCTGTTCGCTCATCGACAGAGGCAGCTCGTATTCCCCCTTGAAGCGTATGCTCTCGGGTATCTCAGCGTAGAGGTCGTCTGTAGAGGAGATGCCTATTCTCTGAAGCATCTGCTGCACCTCCTCCTCTGTGTGTGGAAAGTACTTGTACATAATCCGTGCTTATGCGATGGGGTGGTTATGCGTTCTCGGTCAGTGCCTTGTAGGCAGCAGCATCCATCAGATTGTCCAGTTCGGTGGCGTCGGTCAGTTGCACTTTGATAATCCAGTTTTCAAAGGCATCTTGGTTGATGAGCTCGGGGGCGTCTTCCAGTGCCTCGTTCACCTCTACCACGGTGCCGCTCACGGGCGAGAACAGGTCGCTGGCAGCCTTTACGCTCTCCACTGCACCAAACTGTTCGCCAGCTTCCACCTCGTCATCCACCTCGGGCATATCCACGTAAACCACGTTGCCCAGCGCATGCTGTGCATAGTCGGTAATGCCGATATAGCCGTATTCGCCCTCCACTCTCACGTATTCGTGTGACTCTGAGTAATAGAGTCCTTCCAAAACTTTTGCCATAATGTTTTATTTTTTATAATGTTTTTCGTAGAATTTCTTTTTCACCACCACTCCTTCAAACACTTTCTTGCGTATCTGTATGCTCAGGTTGGTGCCCAAGGCACTGCAGGCACTGTTGACCAATGCCATGCACACACTCTTGTCGGTAGAGATGGTGTGGTAGCCTGTGGTCACTTCTCCCACCTGCACACCATCCTTCAGCACAGGATAGCCGTGGCGGGGTATTGCCTTGTCTGCCAGTTCTATGCCCACCAGTTTCTTGTTCACTCCCTGCTCTTTCTGTAACACCAGAGCCTCTTTTCCAATGAATTCGGGCTTGTCCAGTTTGCAGAAGAAACCAAGTCCTGCCATGATGGGCGAGATGTCTGCCGACAGTTCATCGCCATAGAGGGGTAGGCCCACCTCAAAGCGCAGGGTGTCGCGGCAACCCAGTCCGCAGGGCTTGCATCTGCCGCAATCCATCAGCAGGTCCCAGAACCGGCGTATGTCGTCGTGTGCACCATAGATCTCAAAACCGTCTTCACCAGTATATCCTGTGCGGCTCACAATCAGGTTGCCAATGGTCTTCACAGTGTAGAAGGTCAGTTCGGCGCATGGCAGCTGCAACACCTCTTGCATCACGCTTTCTGCCTCTGGTCCCTGTACCGCCAGTTGTCCGTAATGGTCAGAGCAGTTGTGCATCTCTATGTCGTAGCCGTCGGCGTGTTGTGTCATCCACTGCCAGTCTTTGTCTATGTTGGCAGCGTTGATGACGATAAAGAAGTCGTTTTCGCCCATCTTATACACCAGCAGGTCGTCCACGGTGCCCCCGTTCTCATAGAGCATCATGCCATAGAGAATCTTTCCTATGGGCATGTTGCGCACGTCGTTGGTAAATATGTGGTTAACATAGCGTTCGGCATCGGGTCCCTTCACCGTCACCTCGCCCATGTGTGACACATCGAACACGCCGCAATGCTGGCGCACTGCCAGATGCTCGTCTTTGATATCGCTGTATTGAATGGGCATATCAAAACCGCCAAACGGACTGATGAGTGCCCCCAAGGCTACATGCTTGTCGTACAAGCAAGTTTTTTTGTTTTCCATATTGTGTTTAAATTTAGGTAGTTCAGTATATTTCAATGCGTTGTGTGATGCAACATAGGCTTTGGAAAGTCTCTGCCATTGCAGGCAATGCCCACATCAGGCAGTGTTGTCTTGAAGGAGCAACTGGATGAAATTCTCTTTCTGAAGATTCATAATATAGTGGTCCATCCTTTCGGGCAGGGCTTGTGTCAGTGCGCTGTGTGTCAGTTCGCATCCGCGCAGCGGCAGCAGAATTCCCCTGTCGGTATCGCCCACCACGAAGTAGTCGCCCATGATGTTGGCGGCTTTGATGATGTTGTTCTTTATCTCCATGCGCACCTCTATCTCGCCCACATTATTTATATGCTGCCTTCTGACTATCGAGTAGCGTGGGTTGTTGCCATAGATAAATTCGTCGGAGAGATACTCCTTTTCTATCTCCCTGATGCTTTCCACATCGTGCAGGTCAAGCAGGCGTTCGTCTTGACACAGGCGTTGGCGCACAAAGGTTTTAAACTCTTCCAAGGATTGGGGAATATAGTCTTTGAGCAAGGCAATGCGCTGGCGCACGCTACTGATACCCTTGCTCAGCAGTTTCTCGCCAGTGGGGGTGATAGCACCCACCATGTTTTGCATGTTGGTGTCGTAGAGCATGGTGCCGTGTACGATGCTTCTGCCTGGAATATGATAGAAGGCATTGCCCGACACCTTGCGATTTCCTATCATCACATCGTTTCTGCCACTGGTAGAAGCGTTGACACCCAGTTGCTGCAACACCAGCACCACCATATTGATGTAGCGGTTGAAGGTGAAGTTCACATTCTCATCGTGGGTGATGTAGGAGAACATGATGTTGCTCATGTCTGCATAGACACAGCCTCCGCCACTCTTTCTGCGGTAGGTCTGTATGTGGTGGGCACGGCAGTAGTCCATGTTCACCTCGTTTTCTATCAGCTGGTTGCGCCCAAAGATAACGCTGGGCTCCACCTGCCACATAAAAAAACAATCGCCCTCTTCTTGCAGATGGCGCGCCACATATTCCTCCATGGCAAGGTAGAAGGACAGGCGCTGGACTCCAATCGGCGGAAGGGCGATGTATTTCATATTACCTCTTTACGTGGTTCTGATGGCATTCGGTGCAGGTGGCTGCCCCGCTTTTGCCGTTGTTTTTGCAAATATATTAAATATTTATGTAAGTTTGCCATAAAAACCACACTTTTTTAGAGGCCGATGTGTTTTTTTTATTTTCCTGTTGCAATGCCCCATTTGGCGGTATTCTGCC
>CALZNR010000055.1 GCA_945827565.1 uncultured Prevotella sp. | reverse complement strand
AAAGTAGCATCTCTCAGGGTGCAAAGTTACAACTATTTCGGTGCAAAGTTACAACGATTGGGATTCGTTTCCAATTTTTTCTGATTTCAATTTGAAATATCTTCTCACCATCAACGCCCCACCCTACATCGAAAAGCAGTCCCCCAAAAACCGCATAAATATACAGTCTGAGTGTATATTTATGCAAAAACAACCTCAAATCAGCCTTTCTTTCGACTTCTAAATGTTAAAATTAGGCATCTAAATTTAACTTAGCTTCACAATTAAAGAATTGGCACGGATGAATACTTTTTGGGAATTCTTACATGTTTATTTCAGACACTAACTGGCAGGGCTTTTACAGGTGGGTTCTATAAATTCCCACCGTCAAAAGGTTTAATAATTGTGGGGTGATGTTTTGCCATCTTTTGGGTTCTTTTCGGCTCAAATTGTAAGTTAACTCGGTCACGTAGCTCGCTACGCTCCCTCTTCAACTTACAATTTAACCTCGAAAATAATTCCAAAATCTGACAAAGCGAATTTATAGAACCCACCTACAAAGATACGCCAGGGCTGCGCATACACGTGGGCTTGTTTAGCAAACTGCTATACTGGTGTATAGACACGGCTCAGGAGCGCAGCAACTGGGAGTGCAACCCAGCCGTGTCTTTGTGAAAGCCTTGTCAAGGCCGTGTCTAAAAAAATACAGCAATCATCATCAATAACTCCAAGCAACGACCTGAATTAAACATTTTTTCCACTTATATTCGCTAAAATTTACACCTTCTATCCAAAAGAATGGAGTAAATTTGCAGCGTAATTTGGGGTAAGGGCGCCTTGAAACTGATGGAACGACGCACACATCGGCAGAAATTACGGTGCAAATAGCAAAGATGTTAAAAATAACAATTATTACGGCTAAACCTTTAATTTATGAAAAGAATAATATAACTTTGCATAGATTAACTTGCCCTGCGTTCAAGGGGACAGTGCGCGCATTGCACAGAGACGCCGCCTAAACACCCATGCGGCAGGAACAAGTGAAAAGGCACAATGGGAGCCTGCACGCATAACTACCAACCTGGACAGGAACTACAAAAACAAACCACATAAAGCACATAAGTGCCTGAAAGAGAAAATACTAACTAAAACGAGAATATGAAAAGAACAACATTCGTAAGAAAAACAATTGGAGTCCTTTTGTTTTCTTCTCTGCTGTCTTCATGCTCTGACTTGGACGATTACTACGACGCTCCAAGTTGGATGGGCGGTTCTATATATCAAGAGCTGCAAGATGAGGGCAACTACAGCATCTTCCTGAAAGGCGTTCAACTGTCGGGCTGGGAGGCTGTGATGAACGGTAAGTCTATCGTTACTGTCATGGCACCCAACGATGAGGCAATGACCGCTTATCTGCAAGAGAATTACCACACCACCGACATCAGTCAGGTGGAAATTGGCGAGTTGAAGAAGTTGATTGGCTACCACATTCTTTATTACGCCTTCGACAAAGACAAGCTCATCAACTTCCGACCCCTTGAGGGCGATGGAGCCACAGAGGATGAGAAGAACATCAACGCAGGACTGTATTACAAATTCCGCACACACAGTCAGGCACCCATCTCCACTGCCTTTGACAAGACAAGGCAGAAAGACGTGAAGGTGTATCACAACGAGCAGATGCTGCCAGTATTCTCACACAGGATGTTCCAAACCAAAGGCATTGATGCCAAGGAGAACTACGAATACTTCTTTCCACAGACAGGATGGAAGGGCGAAGGAGGCTTTAACGTGGCAAACGCAGCCGTTACAGAGTATGCCAAGATAGGACGCAACGGCTATATCTACAAGATAGACCGAGTGCTAAAGCCCATGAACACCATCTATCAGGAACTGAAAGCAAAGGGCAACTTCACCCGCATCCTCAGTCTGTACGACAACAGCGAGTACTACGAGGCTGATGCAGAGGTGACCATTGAGACAGGTAGTTCAGACACGCTCTACCACCACTACCACAAGTCGCCGTTGGTGAACATCGACAGCGAATGGGGCGATGTGATGAGCTACATGAGCGTGGGCAGATTGGCAAGTACTGCCTATTCCATCTTTGCACCTACCGACGAGGCATTCCAAAACTTCTTCAATGATTACTGGGGACAGGGTGGCTACACCAGCATCGAAGATATCGACTCTGTGACTATGCAGGAGTTGATGCGCAACTGCGTATATCCCGCCAATATCGCATTCCCGGGAGAAATCAAGAACGGAAAAATCAAGAACATCGACGATGAGGTAATCAGCTTTGATCCTGACAAGGTGCCTGCAAGCAACCGTATGATTTGCTCCAACGGTGTGGTCTATGGATGTACAGAACTCACCCCGCCCGCCAAGTTCCGTGCCGTAACGGGTCCAGCCTTCCAGTACAAGGACTATACCAACTTCAACGAGATGCTCAGCGGTTCGAGCATGGCTGCCACACTGATACAGGATGCCGTGAAGTATGTGATGCTCTACCCCACCAACGAGCAGATGTACAATGCACAGGGTATTGAGCGCAAAGACGGTGTTCTTATTTCCAATGCTGCCCCCAAGGGTATGTCGAAGACCACGATGACCAACTATATCCTGTCGCACGTGTCAAGTCCTATAGACGACGTGACAGCCCTGCCAAAAACCGGAGTGAAGGTATTGCCCACCCTCTCTGACAGGAACAAGATATATATATATGTAAAAGACGGCAAACTGACCAACAGCATCCAGCACAACAAGAGACTGAAGTATGCTGCCAACACCGCCACCGACGACCAGATATGGGCACCGTTTGCAGCTCTGAAATATCTGAACAACGAAAACGGATGGAGCAACGGTAACGCCTACTCTTACGACAACCTGCTGTTGCCCGGAGACTACTCTACCGAACTGGAGACCAAGATGGTGAGCCTGATGATTTCTAACAGGAACGATGTCACCACAGAGTTCTACGGATGGATTAACCTGCTGATCAAGGCAGAACTGACCAACAACAGCGCCGGCAAGATAAACTTCATGCTGGAAAACTGCCTGATGCTGATACCCACCACAGAGGCTTTGGAAAAGGCTATCGTGGATAAACGTGTACCTGGCGTAGAAGCAAGTGGAGCCACCGTGGGTAGCGACACCTTCTTTGAAAACATCACCATTACAGACAGCGAGGCACTCACCAACTACGTGAAGAACTACTTTGTGCCTCTGAGCACTGCAAGCATTAACGAGTATCCCTACGTGGGCTGGGGCGAAAACACCAAAGCTACAAGCGACAAGGGATTGATTACCTATCGCCAAACCCTGGACTTCGCTACGGGCAACGTCACCGCATCAAAGATCAACATCTACGAGACCCCTGAAAAAACGCTTGAGGTGACCCTGACCGACTATACCACAGGCAAAGAAGGAGATCGAGTGAAGGTGGATGGCAGTTACGACTTCCTGCCCTTTATCTTTGAGGACGGTCCTGTGCAACTGTTAAAGGATGTGTTTTAAGTAAAACCTTAGATAAAATACTGAAATGGAGAAAATTAGAAATATAATGATTGCGCTGCTACTGTGCCTCACCACACAAGCCATGGCACAGAAGACAGTCAGCGGAACGGTGACCGAAGACTTCGGCGGACAGGCAGAGCCCTGTATCGGAGTGAACGTGACGTTCCAAAATGCTCAGAAACGTATCATCGCAGGTGTGGTGACCGACTTCAACGGTAACTACTCGCTCAAGGTGCCCACCAACGAGAAGGGACAGCTCACTCTGGTGTTCTCATACATCGGTATGAAGACCAAGAGCTTCAAATATACCGGACAAACCACTCTGAACGTGAAGATGGAGAGCGGTGCCACCCAAATCAAAGAGGTGACTGTGAAAGGTAAGAGAGGTAGCAGAAACGAAATGGGTGTTACCGACCGCCAGATGTCATTCGCTACCCAGAAAATCAACATGGACGACATTGCCGCCGTGCAGCCCGTTACATCTATAGAAGAGGCCCTGCAGGGACAACTCGGTGGTGTGGATATCGTGGCAGCTGGCGACCCCGGTGCCAAGAGCAACATCCGCATCCGTGGTACTGCCACCCTGAACAGCAATGCCGACCCGCTCATCGTGATCAACGGAGTGCCCTACTCTACCGATATTGACGACTCTTTTGACTTCAACACTGCCAACCAGGAAGATTTTGCGCAGATGTTGTCGCTCAACCCCAACGACATCGAGAGCATCGAGGTGCTCAAGGATGCAGCCTCTACCGCCGTGTATGGTACTGCCGGTGCCAACGGTGTGCTGCTCATCACCACCAAGAAAGGAGCCATGGGCAAAACACGCTTCTCGTTCTCTACCAAGAACTCCTACAAGATTGAGCCCAAATCAATGCCCATGCTGAGCGGTAACGACTACGTGGCTTATATGCAGGATGCTATCTGGAACGCTGCCAACGCACAGGGTTTGAACTCATCAGGAGGACTGTTGGAGTACCTGTTCGACCAACCGGAAATTGGCTACGACCCCAACTGGCGCTATTTTGACGAATACAACCAGGATGTGGACTGGCTCTCATCACTCACAAAGAATGCCTTTACCACCGACAACAGTTTCTCTATGTCGGGTGGTGGTGAGAAAGCCACCTACAGATACTCTCTCTCATATCTGAATGAGGGCGGTACAACCAAGGGCACAGGACTGACCCGTTTGAACACCAGTTTGAACGTAGGCTACCGCTTCTCTGAGAAGTTTGTGGTGGAAGCAGAATACACCTTCTCTGACTCTAAGAAGAAAGCTCCATGGACAGACAAGCTGCGTGCAGAAGCCATGCGCAAGATGCCAAACAAAAGCCCTTACTACATTGATGATGCCACAGGTGCCATGACCGACATCTACTTCACCCGTCAGGAGGATGACTTCCAGGGTGCTTTCAACGGAAAGGATGCCAACTTCCATCCTATCATCATGGCAGAAGACAGCTACAACAACCTGCGCACACGCGAACAGAAGATGACCGTGAGGGCACGTATCTATCCCACCTCACACTTGCAGGTGAACGGATATGTGTCAATGAAATACAAGACACAGCGCACTGAATCATTCCTGCCACAAGGGGCAACAGGTATCAGTGCAGGAAGCACCAACACATACGCCATCAGCGGTGTGATCTATCCTGCCAACATCTTTGCCAACCGTGCAGAGAACAACTACTCTAACAACTTCTCACTGCAGAGCGAAATCAAGGCCATGTATAATAATGAGTGGAACGACAAGATGCACCAACTCACAGCCACTGCCCTGTGGCGCACCTCACAGAGCCGCAGCTCCAGCTCTGCAGCCGTAAGGTATAACGTGGGTTCTTCTTCATTGGCCGACCCTGCATCAGGCACTGGTGCCCTGCTGTCACAGGGTTCGGGTATCTCTGAAGTGCGCAAGCTCTCTGGAATCGGAAGCATCGTCTATACCTTCATGGACAGATACACCGTGAACGGAACACTGAACTACGAAGGAAACTCGAGCATTGGCAGAGACAACCGTTGGGGACTGTTCCCCGCCGTGGGTGTGTCATGGCAGTTTGCCGACGAGCCCTTTATGAACTGGTCGAAGAAAGTGCTGACAGAACTGAAGTTCCGTGTCAGCTACGGTGAGAGCGGTAACACCCCAAGCGGCACCTCACCCTACGTAGGAACCTACGTGTCACAGGGTTCTTACATGGACGGCAACGCCGTGACCGCATCATCCATGCAACTGAACAAACTGAAGTGGGAGCGCTCAGCAGAGTGGAACCTTGGTTTTGACTTCAATCTCTGGGATGGTGTACTCACAGGTTCGTTTGACTACTACAACAAAAAGACCACCGACCTGTTGCAGAAGAAGTATTACATTCCTTCTTACACAGGTTTCTCAAACAACTATCTGGCATATTACAACGCTGGTGCACTGCGCAACAAGGGTATAGAGTTCAGAGCAGACTGGCAGGCTTTGAAAACCAAGAACTGGCAGTTGAAGGTGAACTTTAACATCAGTCGCAACGTGAACGAGATTATTGAGATGCCCGGCTACAGCGAAGAGAACTACTCTGCCAAGAACGGTGAGTATGCCACCCGTATCGTATCGGGAACAGCAGTGGGCTCTTTCTTCGGCTACCGCTACCTCGGTGTGTATCAGAACACAGAAGACACCTATGCCAAGGATGCCGACGGCAATATCATGTACGACCTGCAGAGCAAACCCATCGTCATGTCTAACCTCGACAAGCAGTGCTATCCCGGCGATGCCAAATACGAGGACGTTAACAAAGACGGCAAGATTGACAAGAACGATATCGTGTATCTCGGCAACTGCAACCCCATGCTCAGTGGTGGTGGCGGCTTTAACCTGAGATATAAAGACTGGAGCCTGACAGTGTTTATGCACTACCGCTTGGGACAGAAAATTGTGAACCAGGCGCGTATGAATGCTGAAGCCATGTACAACAGAGACAACCAATCTACAGCAGTGCTGCGCCGCTGGCGTAATGAAGGCGACGACACCGACATACCACGCGCCCTGTACAACTATGGTTACAACTATCTGGGAAGCGACCGCTTTGTGGAAGACTGCTCTTTCCTGCGCCTCAAGACGCTGTCACTGAGCTACAACCTGCCCAAGGCATTCTGCAAGCATATCGGCTTGACCTCTGCCAACGTGTTCATCACAGGTTATGACCTGTTCACCATCACCAACTACAAGGGACAAGACCCCGAGGTGAACCTGCCTTCCAAGGTGACCGACTTGGCTGTGGACAACTCACAGACCCCACGTAGCCGCCGTTTCTCAATGGGAGTAACAGTGAACTTCTAATCATGGCAGCCACGCAAATACGAACCATTTAAGAAGAATTGAAACGTATGAAAAATATAAAGACAATCCTCATAACAGCCGCGGCTGCACTGACCTTGGCATCGTGCAACGACTATCTGGACATCAATCCCGAGAACTCGCTGCCCACAGAGAAGATGTGGAGCAGCAAGAGCGATGTAGAGTCGGCACTCTTCTCAGGTTACTATAACCTGCGTGAAGCAATCACCACCCACCTGCTTCCACTTGGAGAATTAAGGGCGGGATGTATCTATAGAAATTCCAGCAGCGATTTGGAGAAGTTCCAACTCAAATCCACCTCTGGAAGTTACACCGACTGGAAGGTGTTCTACAAAATCATTGCCGATGCCAACGGTGTGATCAAGAACGTGAGAAAGGCACAAGGCAACGATGAGACTTACCGTGAATCGGAGGTAAACTCGCACCTGTGTGAGGCATATTTCCTCCGTGCCCTTGCCTACTTCTATATTGTAAAGAACTGGAGAGACGCTCCTCTGCTCACCGAGCCTTTTGAAACCGATGAGGCAAACTACTACGTGGAGAAGAGCAGCGAGGCAGCCATCATAGCACAAATCAAGCAAGACCTGAATACAGCCATCTCGCTTGGTGCTGCAAAGACAAGTTTCGACACCACTTGGGAAACCAAGGGACGTGCCACCGTGTGGGCACTCTACGCACTGATGTCTGACGTGTGTCTGTGGAACCACGACTATGATGATGCCATCAAATATGCCGACATGCTGCTGCAGAGCAAGTCTGACGAGG
>CALZNR010000054.1 GCA_945827565.1 uncultured Prevotella sp. | reverse complement strand
TCGGCTGGAAACAATTATTTTCTCGGCCTGAAAATTTTGTATTCTCGGCAGGGAAGTATTGCAATCAACGTCAGAAACAAATTCAAAGCTATATCCATGGCGGTTCAGGCTATATTGAACCACCTCATCATAAAAGCAGGAGTAAATCATCATAAAAGCAGGGGTAAAAACTCAAAGATGTAGAAGTGAAAATCTGAAGAGAACTGATTGCGCATCTGAAGAGGACTGATTGAACATCTGAAAACTGAAAGCGAGGAAGAGAACCCCCCACCCATCCCTATCAAAATGTAAAGATTTTGTATTTTTAGGTTCATAGAAGTCCATGGAGAAAAATCGGTAATTTTGGGCAGATTGTGAGGATAAAAAGCGAAAAAGTGAACAGTTTTCATGTCACTTTGATACTATACTGGTCAATAATCCAACCTTTTTAGGCTTGTAACTATTTGATAATCAGTGTTCATTTTGAGATTTTCGTTCTAACGCACGATCTCCCTCTGGGCTTCATTATAGTCCATAGCAAGAAAAAAGTGGCTCAGAACGAAATTGCATAAATATGCAGTTTAACATTTAAGGCAGAAAATTGGCATTACTTTAACATAATTTTCACTTTGGAGCTCAGCGATTTCTTACAACAACGGGTACAACTGATAACAACTTTTTGAATGGTTGTCACAGTTGCCGTGGTCATCGTTTTATTTTCACTAAAAGGGAGGGGATATACAAGGAAAGTACTCCGACCGAGAATCGAACTCGGATCTACTCTTTAGGAGAGAGTTGTTCTATCCATTGAACTATCAGAGCAATCACAAATAAGTGATAATCACCTCAAAAAAGAGCTTTGCCCCCATAACATCTGTCAGCAAAACAGTGCAAAAGTACATCATTCCCTCCAAATATCCAAACAAAAGGTGGTTTTTTACCTCCTTCCACATCATTATTCGATAAATTTGCGTAACTTTGCGACATATTTTACTTGCAAAAGGAATTGTAAAAAGAGAGGCACAAACAATGAAAATAGGATTTGACAACGAGAAATACCAAAGCATCCAATCGGAACATATCAAGGAGAGAATATCCCAGTTTGACGGGAAGCTATACTTAGAGCTGGGTGGCAAACTCTTTGACGACCATCATGCCAGCAGAGTGCTGCCCGGATTCCAACCCGACAGCAAGCTGCAAATGTTCCAGAAGATAAGCGACAGCATAGAGATAGTGATAGTGATAAGCGCTACCGACATAGAAAAGAACAAACTGCGCGCCGACCTGGGCATCACCTACGACGAGGATGTGCTGCGACTGAGAGGCGAGTTTCAGAACAGAGGCTTTCTGGTGGGCTCAGTGGTCATCACCCACTACAACGGACAGCCTGCCGCAGCCGCCTTCAAACAGCGACTGGAACGCGACGGCATCAAAACCTATTGCCACTATCTGATAGAGGGCTATCCGCATAACGTGCAACTGATAGCATCGCCCGAGGGATTCGGCAAGAACGACTACGTGGAAACCTCACGCCCCCTGGTGATAGTCACTGCCCCCGGTCCGGGAAGCGGAAAGATGGCGGTGTGCCTCAGTCAGCTGTACAACGAGCACCAGCGCGGAGTGAGGGCAGGCTATGCCAAGTTTGAGACCTTCCCCGTGTGGAACCTGCCACTGAAACATCCCGTGAACATCGCCTACGAGGCAGCCACTGCCGACCTGAACGATGTGAACATGATAGACCCCTTCCACTTGGAGGCGTACAACAAGATTGCCATCAACTACAACCGCGACATCGAGATCTATCCCGTGCTCAACGCCCTGTTTGAAGGCATCTACGGAGCCAATCCCTACAAGTCGCCCACCGATATGGGAGTGAACATGGTGGGCTTCTGCATCAGCAACGACGAGGTGTGCTGCAACGCATCGAAAGACGAAATCATCAGGCGCTATTATGATGCCACCAACAAGATGGCAGCAGGAGCCTGCAACGAGGCAGAGATAAACAAGATACAACTGCTCTTCAACCAAGCCAAGATAACCACCGACTTCCGTCGCACCACCGTGGCCGCCAAAGAGCATCAGAAAAAAACGGGACACACCTCTGCTGCCATAGAACTGGAAGACGGCACCATCATCACCGCCCACTCCAGTATGCTGCTGGGCTGCAGTGCCGCACTGCTGCTCAATGTAACCAAGCATCTTGCGGGCATTGACCACGAGCGCAACCTGATACCGCAGTCGATGATAGAGCCTATACAGCACACCAAGATCAACTATCTGGGAGGCCACAACCCACGCCTGCACACCGATGAGGTGCTGGTGGCTCTCTCTGTGCTTTCAGAAAACGACAACGACTGTCTGCGAGCCTTGCAGCAACTGCCCAAACTGCGCGGATGCCAGGTGCACTGCACCGTGATGCTGGGCGAGGTGGATCAGAAGATATTTAAGAAACTGGGCATCAACATCACCTGCGAACCTGTGCTGAAAAAATAAAAACGTTCCGTTGGTCCAGACAAGCACAACCAAGTATGCCCAAGTTCTGCCACAGCGAGAAAAGGAGAGAGAAAATCCAACCATACATATCGAGATAAACAAAAATAAAGATAGAAAGAATGAAAAAGAACTTACTGATTGCCTTACTTATGATGGCAGGAACGGTGGCACAGGCTGCCGGTAACGATGTGCTGCAGCGCCTGCAACAGCGCAGCAGCAACGGAGCAGCCACACACCTGCCCATGATACACAACAGCAAAGTGAAGCAGCCCACAGTGCTCACCGCACCGGGCGCCACAACAGCCTTCAACGCATGGAACGCTATGCCCACCACCCCATCGGGCAAAAAGGGAGCAGCAGCACTGCCCACCCCCTCTACACTGAGTGCCAATGCCTACGGCACACTGATGGGACCCGAGGGAAAACTGTGGTTCTACAAGGAAGATTTCACCATTGACGGCTATTACTACACAGGTGCCACCATCACCGTATATGACGAGAACCATGTGCAGAAGGGTGTTGTCACAGTGGATGTGTCTGACAAGGAGCGCGTGAACATGATAGAGCCCTTCGGCTACCTTACCAAGAAGTTCTTTGACAAGAAGCAGGGCACCATAGAACTGATGATAAACGTGCACTGCGCAGGCAGCGCAGCCAACAACTACAAAGGTTCTTACGACACCCAGGTGTATAGCCTCAACGGAAAGTTTGTGGCCAACTATCCCTACGCCTGCGTGATGGTGGATGCCACCGTGAAGAGCTGGGAACCCGTGCGGCGACTGCTGTGCCCACAGGATGTATATGTTACCGAAGACAGCGCCGTGATTCGCATGGACGTGATGGTGCCCCCCACCCTGAGCACCGAGACACCCACCGTGGCACACACCTTCGAGATACCCTCTATCCTTACCACCTACCTTGAGGGCAGCTATTTCAACACCTACGTGGTGGACAACGAACTCTACTACGTCATCTGCCACTATGCCAAACCCTTCATCAAGGGCTACGACACAAGTACGGGCGAGATGATAGTGGAAGACAACAACAGCCTGGTGCTCAAGACCTATAACAGCAACTACGAGCAGGTGGATAGCCTTGCCGTGCCCATCGTCAAAGGCGAAAACGCTCTCTACCGCTTCGCCTCGTTTGGCACACTGACCGACTTCGACCTGTCGAGAAACTACATCTCATCCACAGGAAAATTCGACTATATCGTGGCGTTCAGCGACTATATCACCTCTATCGACGACTTCCTGAGCGAGTACAATGTGTATGACAACCAGGGCAACCTGACACACTCCATCTGCGACAAGGTGTCGAGCGCCATAGAACTGGCTCCCCTGCAGAACCAACTCAACGAGATGGGCTTCCTGCAGACCATAGGCAACGACCAGCAGATACAGATGGTGCAATTCCCCTCGTGCCAGAAATCCACCCTCTTCCCCTCTACCATCGACGGCGAACAGGTTTCCACACAGTTCAACAGACTGCATGGCGACAACCCACACGGCCACACCTACCTCATGGCATTAGGCTCTGCCAAGACTGCCACCGACGGAGGCGTGCTGGCACGCATGGCATGGATAACCCCCGATGCACGCATCGACAGCTTTTCCTATTTCAACATGGGCAAGGGAGTGGAGAACTTCAACCCATACATGGCTTCACACGTGATGGACCCCTACCTGTTTGACACCGACGACAACATGGAGATTATCTACATCAAGGCGGTGAAGGTGGAAGGCAGCAGCAAGAAGGAGAACGTGCTGTGCATCAACAAATGCAGCGGTGAAGAGGTGATGGAATACCACACCGACTCTGTGAGCGGTGCCCTGCACACCGTGGTGCTGCTCACCGACAACGTGGAGAACAAGGAGCTCATGATTATCAACTACAACCAGGGCGAGGGTATATATAATGTAGAATTCTATCCACTGCCCCTCACCCGCTTCAGCAAGGGTGGCAACGGCACCAAGAACAACCCCTATCTCATTGCCTCTGCGGGCGACCTGCAGCAGATAGGCAAGGCAGGCAACGGCTATTACAGCATTGTGAAAGACCTGAATCTGGGCACTACCAGCAACAGCTGGGAGCCCATCAAGAACTTCAAGGGCACCCTCTATGGCAACAACCACACACTGAGCAACCTGCTTATCAAGGATGTGCACACCTCATCGGTGGGTCTGTTCAGCGACCTTGACCTGAACTGCCGCATCCAGGATCTTACCATCGACGGCGCAACCATCCTGATGTCAGAGGGCAACAGCTGCGGCGGCGTACTGGCCGGCACCATCACCACCGACACCCTGAGCAATGTGGTGGTGAAGAACTGCTACATCGCCGACCAGAGCGGCAACATCAGTCCCAAGGGGGGAGGCCTTGTGGGCCAGGCTGCCCTGTACAGCGTGATTGAGGGATGTGTGGTGCAGAAATCCAAGATAGAGATTGCCAACGGCGTTTCCATGGGAGGTATTGCCGGAGATATCCGCACCTCTACCGTTATCAACGCCTGCGAAACCTCTGCCACCAACATCCAAGGCAACAGCGCATTGGGAGGTATTGCGGGCACCACCGGCAACGGCACACCAGTGACCAACTGCAAGACAGAAACCACCATCCACGGCAAGCAGAACATGGGCGGCATCGTGGGCGAGAGCTTCTCCAGAGCACCCATCAACAACTGTATCGCCTCTGGCGACATGCAATCCACAGCCACCGAGGACAACTATAAATACAACATGGGTGGCATCGTGGGCTATCTTGCCAGCGACTGGACCCACTCGCCTGCGAAACTGGTTACAGGCAACGTGGCCGACATGAACATCAAACTGCCCGAAGGCGTGGAGAGCGCCGCCACCGTGAACCGCATCGCAGGATGGACCATTGCCAATGAGGAATATAGCGGCAATGAAACACGCTATGTAGATGATGCACTGGCACAGAACTATGCCACCGAGGCATACCAACTGCCCGTTGACGAGGCAGCAGCCAACGACACCACCGCCAACGGTGCCAAACTGGTGCAGAAAGACAAGGCGTTCTTTGAAAGCATCGGATTCAAATACGGTACTACCGTGGACGAGCCATGGCACGACCTGAGTGCACAGTCCATCGACCTGCCCATACTCTTTGTATATGATAATGTGCAGACAGCCATAGAAGCCATCCCCGCACAGCAGGCATCACACCCCAAGGCAACACTCAGCGAGGGTGTGCTCAGCGTGAACAATGCCAGTCGCATTGCCCTCTACTCGCTCGGCGGCATGATGGTGGGCAGCACACAGGGCAGCAACATGCAGGTGGGTAATCTGCAGAGTGGCGCCTACATGATGGTGGTGACCATGCCCGACGGCACCGTATCAAGCATGAAATTTATGAAACAATGAATCTACTGAAAAGCATACTGCTCGGCACACTGCTGCTGACCGCATCTATCATCCAGGCAAAACCTGCCGGAAAGCAATCATCATTCACCGTTGGACAGGGCACGTTCCTGCTCAACGGTGAACCGTTTGTAGTGAAAGCAGCCGAACTGCACTACCCCCGTATTCCACAACCCTACTGGGAGCACCGCATCAAGATGTGCAAGGCCATGGGCATGAACACCATCTGCCTGTACGTGTTCTGGAACCTGCACGAACCACAGCAAGACCGCTTCTGCTGGAGCGGACAGAACGATGTGGCTGCCTTCTGCCGCCTGGCTCAGAAGCATGGCATGTATGTCATTGTGCGACCCGGCCCCTACGTGTGCGCCGAATGGGAGATGGGCGGACTGCCCTGGTGGCTGCTGAAGAAGCGCGACATCCAGTTGCGCCAGCAAGACGAGTGGTTTATGCAACGAGTAGAAATCTTTGAACGTGAGGTGGCGGCACAACTCGCACCCCTCACCATACAACGGGGCGGACCCATCATCATGCTACAGGTGGAGAACGAGTATGGTGCCTATGGCGAAGACAAGGCCTATGTGGCTGCCATACGTGACGTGCTGAAGAAATACTGGACTCCGGCACCACAGATGTTTCAGTGCGACTGGGCAAGCAACTTTACCAAGAACGCACTCGACGACCTGGTGTGGACCATGAACTTTGGCACAGGAGCCAACATAGACAAGCAGTTTGAGAAGCTGAAGAGCCTGCGCCCCAACGCACCGCTGATGTGCTCGGAATACTGGAGCGGATGGTTTGACAAATGGGGCGCCAAGCACGAGACACGCCCTGCCGACAAGATGGTGGCGGGCATTGACGAGATGCTGAGCAAAGGTATCTCCTTCTCGCTCTACATGGCACACGGAGGCACCAGCTTCTCGCACTGGGCAGGTGCCAACAGTCCGGGATTCTCGCCCGATGTGACCAGCTACGACTACGACGCACCCATCAACGAGTGGGGCGAGGCCACCAACAAGTTCCACCTGCTGCGTGCCACCATGCAGAAATACAGCAAACGCACACTGCCCGCCATCCCTGCCATGCCCGCAAAGCGCATCGCCTTTCCTGAAGTGGAGCTCACCGAATACGCTCCCCTACATGCAGGCATCGACAGCGTGGTGCGCAGCAACGGTCTGCTCACATTTGAACAGATGAACCTGGGATGGGGCACCCTGCTCTACTCCACCCTGCTACCCACACTGGACAGGGGGGCAGTGCTCAGCATAGAAGAGCCTCACGACTTTGCCGTGGTGTATGTGGATGACCTGCTCGTGGGCACCATCGACCGCAGCAGAAAACAGTCGCAACTCACACTGCCTGCCACCACCGAGGGGCAGGAACTGCGCATTGTGCTCGAGGGCATGGGGCGCATCAACTTCGGCAAAGCCATCAAAGACTTCAAAGGCATCACCAGCAAGGTGTGCATAAACACCGAACAACAGGGGCATCTGCTGACCTATACCCTGAAGAACTGGACCATCTGCCGCATCAACGATGAGGTGCAGACAGCACGCACCGCCTTGGAGAAATCGCTGGCAGCACGCCCTGCCGCCATCACCACAGAGCAGGGAGCAAACAGCACTCTACGGGCAGGCTACTACAGAGGATGGCTCACCCTGAAGAAAACAGGCGACACCTTTATCAATATGGCATCGTGGGGCAAGGGACAGGTATATGCTGTCTCTTATACACATCTGACGCTGCCGACGATATGCAGTGTG
>CALZNR010000053.1 GCA_945827565.1 uncultured Prevotella sp. | reverse complement strand
ATTTCTGCCTGTCTCGTGGGCTCGGAGATGTGTATAAGAGACAGCATATACACTCTCTTGTGCACGTTTGGCAGAATAATCCCAATAATTCACACCGTCCTTTCCATATCGTCCCACCTTGGTGGAAAGATAATATTTGTCTCTGGGAATATCCTTCAAGGCTTTTCCCAATACGGTTTCTGCTTTAAGATGGCCGTAATAGGGCGACACATCGATGAAATTGATGCCATTCTCAACAGCAGTGAACACTGCCTCTATTCCCTCATTCTCTTTAATGCCATGAAACACGCCTCCCAATGAAGATGCTCCAAATCCCAAGTTGGAAAGTTTCATGCCTGTTTTGCCTAATTCGTTGTATTCCATAATATTATCTTTTATTTGTTTCTGTGTAAATGTGTTGCAACACATCAACTGAACATACTGTTGCATTTCATCAATACCGACACAAAGGTAAATATTTTATTTTGATTAGATTGACGATGGGAAAATATTTATTTGTTCAGTCACATAATATCCTCATTACTCTGATGCCTGTGTGCGATGGATGCTGTCCAAGATATTGTTTCAAGGTCATGGATTCCAGCACTACTTTCTTGTGCAGCAGGGAGGCATTTAAAAGATGCAGACCGTCCTTTTGCCACACGGCAAAGCCTACATGTGCTATGTCCAGTCCTTTCTTATTGGTTGTGATGGCAATAATGTCTCCATCATGGATTGCGCTTCTGCTAAGGCTGTCATTCTTGATGTCGTCCTTACCTATGTAACGCACATTTTCTCCAGAAATTATCTGTTCTGTTCTGATGATTTCTGAAACCAGTTCAGGGTGGATTGCCAGCGTCTCGTATTTATGTGCATGTTGGCTCATAAAGGATACATTTACCGTTTGTATGGATGAGAATACATCGACAGGCTGTTCAATGGTTTCCACTATGCCTTTTTTCTTGTTGTCGTTTATCCATTCTGAAAAGTAATGCAGTCTGCTGCAATAACCGTCAATAACACCGTTTCTGTATCTTATGGTTTGCAGGTTCTGTTTGAAAGCTGTATATTCGTGTTTCTTCTGCTTCACACACATGCACAGTGCCACTACATTGTCAACCAATGTTGCACAGTCAAGTTGGCGGGTGTTTACAACCAGTTGCTCCCTCTTGTTCACTTCCAGAGTATGCGCCACATAAGGAGTGTTTAAGAATTTACTGGCAAAATACAGGGGCAATGACCCTCCATGACGTTTTTGGGATTCTTCAGCCAGCAATCTTTCAATAAAAAGACTGTCTGTTAGGCTCTTTCCAAAACTCTGAACAGCGTTTCCTGCGCACAGCAGTGCCATCACCGCTAAGACCCGTAAGACACACATATTGCTCATAACTCAACGTTTTTTCCCAAAGTTAAACCCTGCATATATATTCAGACTGCCAAAGATGTTGTTGGTGGCAAAGCGCTCTTTGCGATAATTGTATGAGTGAACGATGGCACTGGCACCAACATACCACTTGGTGTTGTTATATACTATGCCAAACCGGCCTATGCCATCTAAATTAAAGTGGTCCAGATTGAAATTCCTGTCACCCTTTTCTCCGGCAACGCCTCGTGCTCCTTTATATGATAGTGCCAACTGGGCACTGGCGCAAAACAGGCAGCGTTTTGCAAACACCCAGTTATAGGCATATCCTCCAGAAACATTGATGTCGTAGTACTTGACACTATTGAACATCAGGCCACTATCAATGGGCACAACATCATTGTTGGTTTTCTCTGATATGATTTGCTTAAACTTGTCTGAATCAAAGTCCAAACTATTGGACAGATATCCTATACCGCATATCCATGAACCGCAACTTATTTTCTGGCATGTACTTTGAGAAAAAGCTGCTGGATAAGAAAACCTGCGGTGATTGAATATGTAGTAAAGATTAACGCCAGTAATCCCTACACTGATGCCATCAAATGCTGCACCTTCCACACGTGTCGCATCTATCTCTGTTCCAAGACTCACATCACGTATCTTGTAGTCGCTTCCAGTGCGCCGGTAGTACAGGTCTATGCCTATTTGCGAACTGTAAATACTGAAGTCAAACTCCTTGCGCAGTTCACCACTATTGAAACCAAGATTCTTTATCTGAAAAGTATATCCTAAGAAGAACCAGCGCCAACCAAAATAAGGTCCCACCTTCAGACTGGCATCAGGCGACAATGTAATAGTTTGCCCGTTATTGCTCGACAAACGGTATATGTCGTAGGTGTATGTGCTCTGCACCATTGCCGTGAAGTTGTAATGTTGCGGTTCGATGTAGTTTTCATCTATTGCACTGAATTCCCTGATGATACGACGCAGTTTGCTCAGCTTACGCGGACTCTCTTGCGCCACCATGATGATTGACGGCCCCAACAGAATCAGTAATAATGCCCAACAACGTCTCCAGTACATCGGTAAATAAACTTGCCAAACAAACGATTTAAAACTTACCCAATATTCTGTCCATTACCCAATTCACGGGAGTGGCCGAAACAGCCGTACAGTGGCAATAGCCTATACCCTGCAAGTGCTCAATCACACTCTTTATCAAAGGGAATTGCACGTATGAGGGGTTTGACACTTCTATGATCTCCTCGCCGTTCTGGGTATGTAGCACAATGGGGGCATAATTGAACACTGAAAAACTGATTTGGCCCAAATCTCCAATTACCTCCACCCTATCCTCCTTGGCAGAATTGTATGCCACAAAGCACCACGAACCGCTACCCGGCAGTCCGTTTTCAAATTTGAAACAGGCACTCACAGAATCTTCAGCCTTGTACAGGCCTCCCCTGTTGGCACAGATGCCATTGGCTTCCGTAATCACACCAAAATAATATTGCAGCAAGTCAAGTTGATGGGGAGCCAGGTCGTAGAAGAAACCACCTCCTGCAATATCTGGTTGCAGACGCCAGGGCAAGTTGGGAGAATTGTAGTCCAAATCAGGTGCAGGCACTGCAAATCTTATCTGCACATTGATGATTTTGCCAATCACACCTGCATCGATAATAGACTTTATTCTTTGGAAATATGGCAGATATCTTCGATAGTAAGCCACAAAACAAGGCACTCCCGTATCACTGCTTATCTTGTTTATTCTCGCACAGTCTTCATAACTGGCAGCCAACGGTTTCTCTATATACACTGGCTTGCCCGCTTTCATAGCCATAATGGCAAATGTGGCATGACTTGACGGCGGGGTGGCAATGTAGATTGCGTTTACATCCGGGTCGTCTATCAACTCCTGAGCATCTGTGTACCATTTCTGTATCTGATGGCGTTCAGCATACTTTCTGGCCTTCACTTCACTTCTGCTCATCACGGCCTCCACCATGGAGCCCGCCACCTCGCTAAAAGCTGGTCCGCTTTTCTTTTCGGTCACTTCCCCACAACCGATGAAACCCCACTTGATTATTTTCATTGTATTGTTACCGCTGATTATTCAAACACATCTTCTATATCCACCCCATTTTGTACTGAAAGGCTGTCTTGCATCTGTCCGCAGGGATCAAAGTCTTTGGGCACATCAAAGGTCTCGCTTTCGTCATAGCCCAATGTCTTGTCGGCAAATACACGTTTCATGTAATAAGCCCAGATAGGCAGAGCCATGGTGGCTCCCTGTCCCATTCTCATGGAGTCAAAGTGTATGTCTCGGTCGTCACCACCTACCCATACTCCACTGACCAGTGAGGGGGTGAATCCCATAAACCAGGCATCACTGTTGTTGTTGGTAGTACCTGTTTTGGCACCCATCTCACATTTCAGGTTATGCCTGTATCTTATTCTTCCACCGGTTCCTCCATCAACCACTCCCTTCAGCATATACAGCATTTTGTGAGCACTCTCTGCGCTAATCACCTCGTTTACTCTGGGAGTAAAAGATGCCAGTACATTTCCCTCATTGTCTTCTATGCGTGTCACCATCAGGGGGGCTATTCTTATGCCGTTATTGGCAAAGACGGTGTAGGCACTCACCATTTCAGCCACGGTAATATCACATGGTCCCAGGCACAATGCCATGGATGGGTGAATGTCGGGATTCGTAATACCGTATGCCCCAAGAAGAGTGACAAATGCCTGTGGATTCAGCCTGCTCATTATATAAGCTGAAATCCAGTTGTTCGATTGTGCAAGTCCCCATTTCAGTGTCACCATCTCGCCATATCTGTTATGATTGGCGTTGCGTGGTGTCCACGGATTGCCTGCCACATAATAGGTTTGCTGTACATTGGGTGCCATGTCGCAGGGCGAAAAACCGTTCTCCATTGCCAGTGAATACAGGAACGGTTTGATGGTAGAACCCACTTGCCTCCTGCCTTCCATGCACATGTCGTAGTTGAAGTGCACAATATCCAGTCCGCCCACATACGCTTTGACGCTTCCGTCTTTGGTGCTCATGCTCATAAAGCCACAGCGCAAAAACTTCTTATAATAGCGTATGGAATCTAAGGGCGACATCACGGTATCCACCTCGCCATGGTAGGTAAATACCGACATTTCTACGGGCTTTTTAAAGGCTTGGTATATTTCGTCTTCCGTAGCCCCTGCCTCTTTCATCAGCCTGTATCTTTCCGTCTGTCTGATAGAGCGGTTCAATATTCCTCTCACCTGTGCCTCTGTCAGTTTTCCAGAGAAAGGAGCATTCGCCTTGTTGCCATTCTCCTTGTCAAATGCAGGTTGCAGAAATTTCACTACATGTTCATACACAGCCTGCTCGGCATATTGTTGCATCCTGGAATCTATGGTGGTATATACCTTCAGTCCGTCAGAATAGATATTGTATGGTTTTCCCTCTTTGTTCTTGTTCTTGTTGCACCATCCATACAGCGGGTCATTTTCCCAGTTGATGGAATCTGTAACATATTTTGCCATGTTCCACGAGGGATACCTGCTGCGCTCTGGCTTCTTGGCCGTTATATACTGTCTGAGATATTCTCTGAAATAGGTGGCTATTCCCTCCTTATGATCCGCCACATGGAATTTCAGTCCGAGTGGCTGGCTACAATATTCTTCGTATTCCTTCTCTGTGATGTATTCTGACTTCAGCATTTGCATCAGCACCACATTTCTTCTTTCCAGACATCTCTCGGGATAGCGCACGGGATTGAAGTACGAGGGATTTTTGCACAATCCTACCAAGGTGGCCGATTCGGTAACGGTCAGGTCTTTGGGCTCTTTGGAAAAATAGGTGTTGGCAGCTGTCTTGATACCCACTGCATTGTGCAGAAAGTCAAAATAGTTCAAATACAGCGTAATAATCTCTTCCTTGGTATAGTTGCGCTCCAATTTTACGGCAATCACCCACTCTATAGGTTTTTGCAACATTCGTTCCATCACGCTGTTGGCTTTTTCTGAGTAAAGCTGTTTTGCCAGCTGCTGTGTGATGGTGGAACCGCCACCGGCACTCACCTGCCCCAACAAGCCCCTTTTCACAATGGCTCGCCCCAGTGCATAGAAGTCAATGCCAGAGTGGTCATCAAAGCGTGCATCCTCGGTGGCAATCAGTGCCTGTACCAACGATGTTGGCAATTTGGAATACTCTACACAAACCCTGTTCTCCTTATTATAATTCCACGTGCCGATAATCTTCATGTCAGAAGAATAGATTTGCGTGGCAAATCGGTTTATAGGGTTCTGTAGATCTTCCACTGGAGGCATATAGCCAATCTTCCCACTGGCAATGGCATTAAAAGCAATGTATATGCCTATTGCAGAAATTACCAGCAACGCCCATAGTGTGATAATGAAAATCTTTCTCATAGCCAATTTTATGCAAAAATAGTGTTTTTCCTTCAGATTATGGCAATTTAATCAGAATAAATCGCTAACTTAGCACCGTATTTACAACAATCATACAATCTAAGTCAATGAACAAACATAATTTTGTCACTATTGCTGATATCACTAAAGACAAGATTCTTTATCTGATTGAAATGGCAAAAGAATTTGAATGTCACCCCAATCGTGAATTGTTGAAGGGCAAAGTAATCGCAACCTTGTTCTTTGAACCATCTACACGTACCAGATTGAGTTTTGAAACCGCTGCCAACCGCCTTGGGGCACGTGTCATCGGTTTTGCAGATCCCAAGATAACCAGTGGCACGAAAGGTGAGACATTGAAAGACACGATTCTCATGGTGGGCAATTATGCAGACGTTATTGTGATGCGCCACTACATTGAAGGAGCTGCCCAGTATGCTTCCGAGGTGTCTCCCGTGCCCATCGTCAATGCAGGTGACGGCGCACATCAGCATCCCTCGCAGTGCATGCTTGACCTCTACTCCATATACAAAACCCAAGGCACTTTGGAAAACCTGAATATCTATCTGGTAGGTGACTTGAAATATGGCAGAACTGTTCATTCACTGATCATGGCGATGAGGCATTTCAACCCCACGTTCCATTTCGTGGCACCCAAAGAACTGTCAATGCCCAACGAGTATAAGCTCTATTGTAAGGAATATGGTATCAAATTCCAGGAGCATACTGCCTTCAATGAAAAACTGATTGCGGATGCAGACATATTGTATATGACACGAGTACAGAAAGAGCGCTTCTCAGATTTGATGGAATACGAACGGGTGAAGAATATATACATTCTGAAGAACGACATGCTGGGTAGTGCCAAACCCAACATGAAGATTCTGCACCCCCTGCCACGAGTAAACGAAATCAACTACGATGTGGACGACAATCCACATGCCTATTATATTCAGCAGGCACACAACGGATTGTTTGCCCGTCAGGCCATATTCTGCGATGTGCTTGGCATCACATTGGAAGACATCAAGAACGATTCAACCATCATTGATTAGAAAGAATTATGAACAACAAGAAAGAAATGTTGGTTGCCGCCATCAAAAACGGCACTGTGATTGACCATATCCCCACCGAAAAAACCTATCAAGTAGTGTCTCTTTTGGGCTTGGAGCAATTGTCCACCCCCGTCACCATTGGTTATAACTATCACTCCAAGAAGCTCACGCGCAAGGGTATTATCAAGGTAGAAGACAAGTTCTTCTCTGATGAAGAGATCTCACGTCTCTCTGTGGTGGCACCCAATATCGTGCTGAATATCATCAAGGATTATGAAGTGGTGGAAAAGAAAACAGCCACCACACCTTCGGAATTAAAGGGCATTGTGAAATGCAACAATCCCAAATGTATTACCAACAATGAACCTATGACCACCCTGTTTCATGTGGTCAATAAGGAGCAAGGTATTCTGAGGTGTCACTACTGCGACAAGGAGCAAGATATGAATAATGTGGAACTGGTTTAGTGCTGAGCATTGTTTGTCAGTTCGTAAGCGGGCAGCCTGAAGAAGCAAGCGGCATGACTATTCTGGATGGTGGCAGAGCACACGTGTGCCACGCTGCCATCAGCATAGTAGGGCTCACAGGGCAAATATCGACTATCGCATGAGTGAGCACCCCGTGCCAGAAATAGCGAGTCACTTTTCTATTTCCTTGGAGAGGTTTGGAGAGGTTGATTTTGTTAATATATATTGAATCTTGTACTTGAATTGTTAAACTGCATATTTATGCAATTTCGTTCTGAGGCACTTTTTCCTCGCTGTGGACTATAATGAAGCCCGCACCGAGATTGTGCCTTAGAACGAAAATCTTGAAAAGAACACTGATTATCAGATAGTTACAAGTCTAAAAAGGTTGGATTATTGACCAGCATCTGTCTCTTATACACATCTGACGCTGCCGAC
>CALZNR010000052.1 GCA_945827565.1 uncultured Prevotella sp. | reverse complement strand
ACACTGCATATCGTCGGCAGCGTCAGATGTGTATAAGAGACAGCTCTATGCCCTTGCGCACACCACGCACAATGACAACATGGGTGAACAATATAAACAGCACCACCCACAGTAAAGGCTTCACTGCATCGGAAGAGAACGCAACAAAATACTGGCGCACATAATCGCTATTGCCCACCAAATGCCCCGTGAACGAGGCATAGATATACTGCAAGCACCAACCCGAAACCACCACATAATAGCCAGAGATGAGAAAGGCGGTGAGCACACCAAGATAACCCACCAACTTCCATGGACTGCCATTGCTCAGCATGGAATAGGCACGGGCGGTGTTGCTGTGGGCACGCCTGCCGATGATAAACTCGTTCATTATACAGGGGATGCCCAGAAAAAGAATGCACACAAAGTAAATCAGAATGAATACGGCACCGCCGTTCTGTCCCGTCATATAGGGGAAACGCCACACATTGCCCAAGCCTACCGCCGAGCCTGCCGTGGCAAGAATCACCCCCAACTTGCTTCCAAAATTATCTCTTTCCATTATCTTGCCTTCATTAGACTTTGCAAAAGTATAAAATAATTCTTATCTTTGCGTTAAATTTGAAAGCAAAATATCCTAATCTGCTTCAAGATGACAAAGAATAAAGGCAACTTACCCTCAAAAAGCAATCTCATCTCTCTGCTAAAGAGATACCCCCTGTCATGGATCTGCATCGCCATCATCTGGTATCTGTCGTTTTTCACTCCACCACAAACTCAACTGGACGAAGTGCCCTTTATCGACAAATGGGTGCACACCGTTATGTATGGAGGCACCTGCTGCATGATATGGGCAGAGCATTGGAGGCATTACAGACGTAGCATCAGCTGCAAATGGCTGGCGCTGTGGTGCCTGCTGCTACCCACGCTGATGAGCGGTATCATAGAATTGCTACAGGCCTATTGCACAGAAGGCAGGCGCAGCGGCGACTGGGCAGACTTCTTGGCCAATGCCTTAGGCTGCGCTGTGGCTGCGTTGGCAGGCAGACTGATTACTGGGCATCTGCCCATTGGCGATAGGGATAAAGCCGCAAATGACCGTTGTAATAGCGACGGTCGCCAGTGACCTCTTTCCCGATGAAATGAGGTTTTTCAAAAACTTCATTCTCATCATTCAGTTCCACCTCTGCCATCACTAAGCCCTGGTTGTCACCATAAAATTCATCCACCTCAAACACATGCCTGCCGCTCTTCACCAAGTAGCGGGTTTTGTCGATGATGCCTGGTTCACAGAGACGAAACAGGTGGGTAGCCTCATCCACCGTTATCTCTTTTTCAAACTCATACCTGCTCATGCCTTTGCTGTCAGAGGCACCTTTGATGGTGAGATATGCCTTGTCGCCACGCAGGCGCACCCTCACACTTCTGCCATTGTTGCAGCAGATATAGCCCTGCATGATGCGGCTGTGGGCATAGGCCATCTGCTTATAGTCGCTGCCCACCACAAGAAACTTGCGCTCTATTTCCAGTCCGTCCATTGCTGATTGATGCCTGCCCCTATCTTGTCATTGCATGATATAGACGGTATAGACCACGTAGAGGATGGCAAGCACCACCAAGACGCCGAATATCCACTCCACTACTTTCTTACCTTCTTTCTCCTGACGCGCATCCTTCTGCGCCTGTCGAGCATTCACTTTCTTCTTCATAATATATACGTATTTTAGGTTTTCAATAGTTCGCCATTCAAAAAAATCACAACTCACCATCCGCCATGGAGAGCCCTACTCCTCATCATTCACAGGAAACTCCATCAGATATGCCTTGATGAACCCATCTATTTTACCGTCCATCACGCCATCTACATCAGAAGTCTGATAGTTGGTGCGGTGGTCTTTCACACGACGGTCGTCAAAGACATAACTGCGTATCTGACTGCCCCACTCTATCTTTTTCTTTCCCGCCTCTATCTTGGCTTGCGCCTCCAAGCGCTTCTTCATCGCCCTGTCGTATAGTTGCGATTTGAGCAGTCGCATGGCATTGTTGCGGTTTTCAAGTTGTTTTCGACTCTCTGTATTTTCAATCAGTATCTCCTCTTCCTCTCCAGTGTCGGGATCCACATACTGGTACCTCAGTCGCACACCAGTTTCCACCTTGTTCACGTTCTGTCCACCAGCGCCACCGCTTCGGAACAGGTCCCAACTCACACGGGCAGGGTCCACATACACCTCAATGGTGTCATCTACCAAGGGCGACACAAAGACGCTGGCAAAACTGGTCATACGTTTGCCCTGCGCATTAAAGGGCGACACTCTGACCAAGCGATGCACACCGTTTTCACTCTTCAGATAGCCGTAGGCATACTCACCTCCCTCTATCTCCATGGTGACACTCTTGATGCCAGCCTCGTCACCATCCTGCAAGTTGCTGATGGTCACCTTATGACCGTGTGCCTCTGCCCAGCGCTGATACATGCGCATCAGCATCGATGCCCAATCCTGACTCTCGGTACCACCGGCACCACTGTTTATTTTGAGCACACAGTCCATCGGGTCTTCCTTTTGGCGCAGCATATTACGCAGTTCCAGAGCCTCGATAGCTTCGATGGCTTTGGCATACACCTCATCTACCTCCTCTTCAGTGACCATCTCCTCTTTATAGAAGTCAAATGCCAGTTGCAGTTCGTCGGCCAGTGACTTCACCTCTTGGTAGCCATCAATCCATTTCTTGATGCCCTTCACCTTTTTCATCTGCTCCTCTGCACGCTTAGGGTCTTCCCAAAAGTCGGGTGCTTGTGTACGCAGGTCTTCTTCTTCAAATTCTATCTTTTTCTTGTCAATGTCCAAATAGCGATGCAGTGCTTCGGTTCGCTCCTGCACGTTCTTCAGTTGATCTTGCGTTATCATATAGTGCTTATAATGCTTTTGCGGGGTTTATTATTCCTCGTACATCTTTTCAATCTCATCGCTGAAGTTGCGGTATATCACCTGCCTTTTCAGTTTCAGCGTATTGGTCAGTTCGCCCTCTGCCATGGTAAAAGGTCGTGGCAACAGGGTGAAGCGCTTCACCTTCTCGTAGTGTGCCAGTTGCTGCTGTATTGTGGCTATACGCTCCATCATCATTAGATAGATACGTGTATCGGCACAAAGCTGTTCACGACTGCCAAAAGCGATGTCGTTGGTACGGGCATACTCCTCCAGCAAGGCATAGTCGGGCACAATGAGTGCCGATACAAACTTGCGCTCGTCAGCGATAATGGCTATCTGGTCGATATACCTGTCAACAAGCAGTTTCGACTCTATCATCTGCGGTGCGATGTACTTGCCGTTAGAGGTTTTGAACAGATCTTTGATGCGGTCGGTGAGATAGAGTTCTCCGTTTTTCATATAGCCAGCATCACCCGTACGGAAGTAGCCTTCTTCATCGAAAGCAGCAGCAGTGAGGTCGTCACGGTTGTAATAGCCTGGGGTGATGGTGGGACCCTTGAGCAGCACTTCGCCCTCTTCGCTTATCTTGATTTCGATACTGTCGATAAGTCTGCCCACCGAGCCCATGGTATAGGGCTTATCCAGATGATCGCAGCTCACGGTGGCAAGACTTTCGGTAAGTCCATATCCCACCACCATGTCAAGTCCTATGCTGTGCACAAACTCCTCCACATGAGGTGCTACAGTGGCTCCTGCCGTGGGGAAGATATTGGCATTTTCCAATCCAAGTTCCTTACGAATAAGGCTGAAGATAGTTTTATTGACCATCTCGTACTGTAGGTGAAGTATCGGTGAGGGTTTCTTCCCCCTGCTCACACACTCCACATTGTGCTTGCGCCCAATGGCAAGGGCATTGTGGAATACACGACGCATCACACTGTTATAGCTCTCTATCTTCTGCTCCACGCCTATGAGCACCTTTTCCCAAAAGCGAGGCACCGCACACATACTGGTGGGATGGGTTTCGCGCATAGACTTCTGCACCTCTCGCGGATCGGTGTTCACTATCAGAGTGGCACCTACGGTAACACCCAACGCTGCCCACGCCTTCTCAAAGATATGGGCAAAGGGCAGAAAGTTGAGAATACGGTCTTTCTCGCTCACCCTTACACACTTCAGGTTGGCATCAATGGCTGCCATATACTGACCGTGGGTGAGCATCACTCCCTTGCTATTGCCTGTGGTGCCACTGGTGTAGAGTATATTGGCAAGGTCGGTTCTGTTGGCCTCTTTATAGCGCTGGTTCACCTCTGTCTGTCGGGGCAATCCCTCGCCCATCTTCATAAAATCTTCGAAATAAAGGGTGTTACGGTCATCGGCATTAAGGCTCACCGTGCGGTCGAACACCACGATACGCTCCAGCGTGGGGCACAGGGTGCGCACCCTATGGGCTTTGTCGTACTGCTCTTGTTCGCCCACAAAAAGCACCCGCACCTTGGCATCGTTGATCATAAACTCTATCTGCTGCTCACTGCAAGTGGCATAAAATGGGATGGTCACGGCACGTATGCCCCATGCACCGTAATCACAGAAAAGATATTCCTTGCAGTTTTGCGAGAACACGCCCACGTTCTCTTGCACCTGTACGCCCAGATTGAGCAGGGCATTAGACACCGTTTTCACCGTAGCCGCAAAGCGGTTCCAGGAGCACGACTTCCACCTGTCTCCGCCAAAATCCTTGTAGATAAGGGCCTCGCGATCACCATATTGGGCTGCCCTCTTCTGCACCAAAACGGAAAGATGACTTGATGTCTGCATAGTGTGTCTATTTTGAAAGATTGTAAGAAGCACTGCCTGCCCCCATCCCTTCAGATGGATTGGCAAGACAAAACGACGGTCGTTCTGCCCCTTATATATCTTGCAAAAATACAGTAAAATTAACAAATGGCAAAACTTTTACACAGGAAATAGCGTGTTTGCCAGCCATTTTTGTACCTTTGCGCAGATTTTGACAGTCACTTACTTACACAGCTAAACCCCACACAACATAGCATTACCATGAAACAGTACACCGACGAGAGCATTCAACTGCTCAAAGCCCTCATTGCCATTCCACGCACCAGCAGGGGCGAAAAGATGGCAGCCGATGCCCTGCAAAACTATATGACCAACTGCGGATTACACCCACGGCGAGAGGGTAACAACCTATGGGTGATGGAGAACGACTACTCTGACAAACGTCCCACCCTGCTGCTCAATGCTCATATAGACACGGTGAAACCTGTGGAAAGCTGGATGAGAAACCCGTACATGCCACAGATAGAAGACGGCAAGTTATACGGCATAGGGAGTAACGACGATGGAGCTGGACTGGTGACACTGCTACAGGTGTTTCGCATCATCACCTCAAAGCCCCGAGGCAAACGGTCGTACAATCTGATATTTCTGGTTTCTGCAGAAGAAGAAGTGAGCGGCACGGGAGGTATCAGCAGCATACTGCCCATGCTTCCGCCCATCGCAGTAGCTATAGTGGGCGAGCCCACAGGAATGCAACCTGCCATTGCCGAAAGAGGACTGATGGTAATAGACGGACACGCCCATGGCAAATCGGGACACGCAGCACGCAATGAGGGCATCAATGCCATCTACAAGGCACTGGACGACCTGCTATGGCTGCGCGACTACCGTTTTGAGCGCATCAGCGATCTATTGGGACCAACCAAGGTGAGTGTCACCGTGATACAAAGCGGCACACAGCACAATGTGGTGCCCGACGACTGCCATTTTATCATTGATGTGCGCACCAATGAACTATATACCAATGAAGAAGTGTTTGACTTTATCGACAAGCACACAAAAAGCGAACTCAAGGCACGCTCGTTTCGTCTTGGTTCATCCTCCATCTCCACATCCCATCCTTTGGTGAGGCGCTGCATGGAGATGGGCATGAAGCCATTCGGTTCGCCTACACTTTCCGATCAGGCACTGATGCCCTTTCCCTCACTCAAATTAGGACCAGGAGAATCTGCCCGCTCACACTCTGCAGACGAATATATCTGCCTCAGCGAGTTAGAGGATGCACTGAGCATCTACCTGGAATTGCTCGATGGAATGGATTTATTTGAACAATAACAAGAAAAAGGCGCCGAATACATCACCCTATCTTCCCAACCAGAGTTCGGGATTGAGCTTTGTTTTTTCCTTTCTCAACTGGAACTGCAACACATTGTCGGGGCCCAAGGTGCCGATGGGTTGACGGGTGGACACCTTCTGTCCACGCCGCACAAACACGCTGCCCAAATTGCAATAGACAGAGATATAGCTGCCGTGGCGCACCATCACGCCCGAAGAACCTCCAACATTGAACACCGCACTCACCTCGCCATCGAAGATGCTGCGTACCTGCGCACCGGGAGCTCCCTGAATATTAAGTCCCTTATTGTCTAACCGAACATTCTTGAGACCCTCTACATTATACTGTCCATAGCGGCTCACAATGCGATAACCACCCGCAACGGGGATGGGCAGGCGCCCCTTGTTGCCGGCAAAACTGCCACTGATGCGTTGGTCCTCAGAACTGAGCAACAGCAGAGGCTTAGGTCTGGAGGTGGCTTTGGATGCTGTCTCGGAGTTTCTCTTCCTTTCAGACGAACTGGCACGTTCTGCATTTTTTCCTGTTTCTACGGCTGCATTGCGACGAGCTTCCTCCTCGGCACGTCTGCGTGCAGCTTCCTCAGCCAAGGCACGTTGGCGGGCCTCTTCTTCAGCACGTTTACGTGCCTTTTCTATCTCAATAGCCACCAAGCGGTCGATTTCTGCATCGATGGCTGACTGTTTCTTACGTTGCTCGTCAATGATGCGCTGTATGGTTTTCTGCTGGTTCTGCAAAGTTTTCACCACTTTTTCCTGCTCCACCTGCTTGCCCTCAAGATTCTTGTGTTCCACAATACCACGGTTCAGCAGCACACTCTTTTTATGCTTGGCAGTCTTCAGTTCATCCTGCTTCTCTTGCACCTGTGCCCTTTTCACCTTCACCATCTCTCCCTGTGAGCGCTGATAGGCAGCATACTCTCGGGTGAAACGCAGGCGACGGTACATCTGGGTGAAGTTTTGCGCACTGAAGATAAACATCAGTTGGCTCTGTATGGAGCGGTTGCGGTGCATGTAGCGCATCGACTTCACATACTTCTCCTTCCGATCGGCAAGTTCTGCTTCCAACTGTTTGATGCGTTTGTTGAGCAGCAGAATGTTGCCATCGAGTTCTCCTATATCCTTGCGTATGGTGTCGATGGTGCGCTTTTTATCAACTATTTCAGAGTTGATTATCATCAGGTTTTTCAGGCGTTGCTTTACATTGCGCTCATTATTGCGCAGTTTCTTTTCCTGCTCCTGGATGTTCTTCTTGATTTGCGCACTCTGATTCTTGAGTCCCTTGATAGAAGAAGTAGTGGGTTGCGTGGCACTGGTTGACTTTTTGGTTGCGCGCTTGCGAGCGGCGGTTTTCTTCTTCGTGGTGGTTTTCTTACTCTGCACCTTGGAGGTAGAGGTACGGCGCGACCGCTGCTGCTGTGAAGCCACAGGCACAGCAACGAGTATCGCCATCAGCAGCAATATCCACACACGCACTCTCATTCTCTTGCTCCGCTCCTATCTTCTATTTTCAATCTTATCGAAGGATAAAACCTCTCTGCTACAGGGAGAGGAGACGACGCAACAAATCATCAACCTTCACTGCGCGGTACTTATCAGACAATGTGGTGCGTGTTTCCCAATCATCATCCTTACCGAGATAGCTAAGTGAGAGCGTAATCCTGTCTCTTATACACATCTGACGCTGCCGACGATATGCAGTGTGT
>CALZNR010000051.1 GCA_945827565.1 uncultured Prevotella sp. | reverse complement strand
CCCTTATTACGTGCGATGGCACGACTTGCCCAAGCAGGATTGAACCACTCATCGGCACGGAAGGCGATGCTGTCCACCACCCAGCCTCTACCGTTGCTCATTTTCATCTCTGCCACCTTGTGAGCAAGAATATCACCGGGATGTGAGAAGAATCCACCATAAGTACTCATCAAGGAGTCGGTTTCAGCAAAGGACGCCTTCTCCAGACATTTATTATAGGTGCTGTTGTTGCTATACACCAAATGCTTCACCATATACTGATGCGTCAACGAGTCAGTTAGATAAGCATGATTTTCGATTTCTGTCGTGGTCATCTTGATATCTCCAGGATTCACTACCGCTTCACCTGATGAGGCCAAGTCTTCGCCCACTATCTGTTTCACATTGAAATTGAAATAGTTTTTCAGATGGGCATACGATTTGTCCCAAGCCTCGTTGGTGGGCAGCAGCACGGTGTAGGTACTGTCTTCGTTGTCAAGTTTGGCATTCAGTCCAGACCTGCCAAGCATGGAGTTTTCGATAACCATCACAGAGTCAAGATAGGTTTGGAGACCGTTCTCGATAGGTCCCTTCACCGAGTTGGCTTCGTCAAGCACTCTGCTCTCGTACTTGGCAATAAATTTCGACAGAGAATCGGTCTTCTGATTTTCCTGCATATACTCGTACAGGTTGGGATAGAAGGGCACTGCCTGCTTCAGCAAGTGTAGCATACCGTTCGAGGCTGGCACATTGGCTTTTGCCACCTCTATGCCTGCAAAGGTAAGTCCGCCTTGTGAGGTGAAGGTGTATTTCTTCTCGTTGGCAGCAAGCACACGACTGCTGAAGTCGCCCGATGCACCGTAGTTATACTGCGACACATGGTTCTCCACAAATTGCTTGCGTGCGGTGGCACTGTCAGCCGCCTGCCATTTGGCAGCATCGTAACTGCCATTTTGCGGTGCCCATACGGTGTAGTAGTTCGACGCCTGAAGCAACTTGTCATAACCTGTCTTTACAAGCAACGCTTTGAAATCACTCAGGTTCTCCTGTGTACTGATATTCTCCCACAGGGTGGCATCAGCAGTAGGCAGGGTGCTTGTTCCAACCTCGTTATAATCGTCAAAGTCAGAACATGATGTGGCAGCCAGCGCAAGGGCTGCCATCATCGTGATTCCTATATTTTTCATTTGTTTCATACAAAAGGATTTTTTCGATTCAAAACTCTGTTAATACCAGTCTTCCAAGTATTGGGTATTGTCCACGATAGAAGCCTTGGGAACCAACTCAACGAAGTCGAGCTGCCACTTCAGGTCTTTATCGTCAATCACACTCTTGATACGGAACCAGTGGTCATCACTCTGACGATAAGTGTCAGTGCCTAACAGCAAGCGCAGGGTTGCCACACCGTCACCACGGCAGTTGGTGGCTTCGCTATTACCTGAGGTAACACCTGTTCCTCCGAAGAAGCTGTACGGACCACGCATGTAGCCACGGTTACGCATGGCAGCATCGGTGGCAATACCCCTATCGTCTTCCTGCGTAAAGTCAACCCATCCAATCAGCGGATCTTCCTTATCGATACGTGCATCGAGAGGAATGCCCAGAGCGGTCATCGACTGAGGATTGGAACTGGTGCCAAGATAGAACTGCATCATGCCTGCATGTGCCATGGGCGAATAGAACAAACGCAGTTCATACTGCCCAGTGGGCACGGGGGGAAGCTTGATTGCCAGATCGTAATTGCCCCACCCCTGGAAGGCATCGGTTTGATAGGCACGATACCAGCCCTTCACATTGTAGCGCAACACCGTCTGCTCGGAGAAGCACACCACATTGTCGAAGAAATTCAAGGGGAAGGCGATACGAACACCGTGGCCGCCACCATTCATAGCACTCACCTCATTGACACTCATGTAGCGGAAACCGTTGTTGATGAGTTCGGGCAAAAACTCTGAAGAGTCAAAGCGCAGACGCTCATTGAGCACCTTCTGGGGCACAACGGCATCGTAGAGCAAAATGTCTTTGATGGGATGGATATAACCGTTGAGTGCCATCACATCCTCACGCACAATCTCAACGCCGTCACTGACAAGACCGTGCATGCTCTCAGAACCCATGGTACCCACCTCATCGGTCAGCGTATTGTTTTCAATGGCACGGTTGATGAAGAGACGCTTGCCAAGCTTATTGCTGGGGTTCCATATTTTCATCAAGGTATGGGGCAGCATGGTTTCATAATAGTCGTAGGGCTCGCCGCCATTGCAGTAGTTCCACAACAAGCCTGCAGGAGGAGTGGCACCACCCGAACGGCGTTCATATACCAACTGGTCGCTGGCCATCTTGGCAAACAGGATGTGATATGCCACAAACATATTGAGGGTGTTGAAGCGATTGGTATAGTCATTTTCTTTAGAGATGGTGATGCCCTTCTCACGGGGATAGTCGTACCAGCTGTTGGCATCGCCATACCACTCATTGCATTTCGCTATCAAATCTTCAATACTGTTGATACCCTTGGACTTGAACACCTCATCCGTTTCGGCAAAGATGGTGTAGCCCAACTGACATTCCTTGGGCCAGTAGCACTCGGCATTGTTTGCCATATTGTCGTAGTAGTCGGTGATGGTGTATTGAATGTTCTGGCCAGTCTCATCGGTCTTGTAAGTCTTCGACACAGAGTCTGCCAAGCCTGTCAGCTCCAATGCCTTTGCAAAGATGGAGTAATCCTTCAGACGTGCCATGCGGTCACCCATCCTCATGGAGTTTTTAGGAATCACATTGTCCAACACATAGAGATAGCCATTACTGGTTTCTATCTCACCGATGGTCTTATCACTGTCGTAAATCAGCGCCTTTCCATTGATCTGCACCAGTCCGCTGTTGTCTTCATTGCCCACGGAGATAGGCATCTTCAGCATGGTGGTTTTGGTGCCCTGCAGCTCAACCATAGAGATGGGAGAACCCACAATGTGGTAGAGAGCAATGTCGTTGCACAGGCTGTCGGTCAGTCCCTCCAAGGAGTTGGAGGTCATACCATTGTGCAGAAGATTATTGTCACCATCTACAGACATTTCATCTGTATAGAGGCTGTCGATATACCACTGAATAGCCTCGTTGGTGGGTGCAAAGCAAGTCACTTGCTCATAGGCATCGAGTACACGGTCCATGCCCGAACGCTGCAGGATATAGTTGAACGAAGAAAGATTCTCCCTTTCGTCGATAGCCATTCCCAGCGTTTGCTTCACGGAATTAAATTGGTTTGACTCGTCGGGTTCTGGATTACAGCTCACCAAGCCGAGTGCCATCACCGCCATTCCGAGCAGCCATGATTGTTTTTTCTTTATATTCATAATGTAACTATTGTCAGAAATTTAACTTCATTCAACTTATTTACTCTGAGAACTCATCCTGATACATCGGGTTCTGATGCAACCACTCACGTGCTGTAAGGATATCTCTGTGAGGTACGGGCAGGTAGAGCCTTGGCTCTTCTTTCATCTTGTTGGTACGTGCCGCTGCATTTCCTTCACTGTATCGGCTCTGGATAATCTGCAGGAAATTGTCATAGCTCTTCATGTACTGTCCGTTCTGATCCACCATCATCACGTGATACTGACAGGGAGTATCCTGATGGCGGTAGTTGTATCTCAGCAGGTCGAACCAGCGCTTGCCCTCATAGCAGAGTTCACGCTGACGCTCCTGCAGCACCAGTGTTTCCATCTTGTCCTTTTCCTTATAGGCATTCCAGCGGAGGGAGTCGCTTGCCCATGCACTCTCATCGAGCGAACGGGTATTGACCTCCCACACCAGATTGAATGCCTGTCGCAGCTGTAACAGGGCCGCATTCTTGGCTGCCACAGCATCCTCTGTGGTCTCGGTGCTTTCAAGGGCTGCATCAGAAGTCATGGCCACCATGGCCTCTGCCTTCATCAGCATCACATCTGCCAGGCGATAGATGATAAAGTTCTGAGCATAGTTAGCATAGGTTCTACCCATGACAGGTTCACCTTTTTCTGGTGCAGCATCTTTCAGGGACGTATAGTTAGATTGTGCCACCATCTTGCGGATAGGATAGCCATCCACCACATCAGTCTTCACTGCATAGGTAGAATTCCAGTAGCGATAGTCTTTTGCCTTGGCAAAGGGAACCTTGACATCATTGGCTGTCTGACTACTTCCGATGGCAGCACCCATCTTCTTGGAAGCAGAGAGAAAACCTACTCCTGAGTTATTGTCCTTATACTTGTTATACAACTGGCAGACAGCCTCATTGGTTCTATTTGAATTGAACTGCAACTCAAAGATGCTTTCCTCCGAACCACCGTTGAGATTGGTAAATTCACCATACAAGTCTCTGTAGCACTCACTGCCTATAGAGGTAAGGTTGGACAGTTTGCTCTCTCCACCAGGCATCACCACCTGGGCATTCTTCTTGGCATCAATCACCTTGTCGGCATAGGCAATGGCTGCTTGATAGTCAGAAACGTTGTGAGTCACAGAGCCTCTCCACAGATAGATGTCTGCCAACATGGAGTTGATGGCATCAAGTGTGATATAACCCTTCGCCTTCCATCCCGTGAGCTGTGAGGAGAGTGCATTCTTGGAAGCCTCTTCCAAGTCGTTGATACAGTGCTGCAGCACCTCTGTGGGAGGCAACTGCTTGATCACCATATCCTGTGTACTGTTCAGGTAAGCCACATTGGTATAGGGTACATCACGGAAGGTTCTTACCAAATAGAAGTAGCAGAGGGCACGCAATGCCAACATCTGCGAGCGGTCGGTCTGGTAGTCACCGTCGGTATAGTTCGGGTCAATGCTGCACACATTGCCAGCTTTCTCCAACACAATGTTGCAATAGTTGATTACTGAGTAGATAGAAGCCCACTCTGCAAACGTGTTGGTAGTTTCTATTGCCACTTCCTCTATCTGGCTCAATGCCACACGAGTAGCATTAGTACTTGCAATCTCGGTGGTGGTGGCAATCATCTCATCAGAGCGGAAATCGCCCCATATTATCAGGCGTTTCACCACCTCTGCATTGGCAAACTGGTTGTAAGCGCCATTCACCATCTGTGACACGTCGCTCTTCGACTGCCAGAAGTCTTCCTCCACGGTTTTGTCGTTGGGCAACAATTCCATGTCCATACAGGAAGCCAGCAGCATGGTGCCTATGATCATTGAAAAAAACTTTCTCATGCTTTTCATATTTTAGAATCCTATGTTAATACTTGCTGTAAACTCCTTGGAGCGTGGTGTCTTGTTGTCGTAGGCGGGGTTGTACATCGAAGCCGAGAACTCGGGATCGATACCGCTGTACTTGGTCCAGCAATACAGGTTGTTCATAGAGAGATACATCTGCAGCTGGTTCAAGCCCAAACTCTTGATCATCTTCTTGGGGAAGTTGTAGGAAATCTGCAGGTTCTGGAATCTCAGGAAAGAGCCATCCTCCACATAGCGGTCAGATCCACAAAAGTTGTAGGCGGTGTTGTACATGGCACGTGGCATGGGGGTCACATCACCGTCTTTGCGCCAGCGATAGTTCACGGTGGCACACTGGTTGTAGGTGTCGTACATCTTTTCGATGTTCATACGTGCCTGATTGATTACCTTCACGCCAAGACGATAGACGAACCTACCCTTCACGCTGAAGTTGCCATATTTCAAAGTGAGGTTGAAACCTCCCTGCACCTTAGGCTGTGAGTTGCCAAGATACACAATATCCTGCTCGTTGATGTTACCGTCGTGGTTGATGTCTTCGTAGATGGCATCACCTCCCTGGAACGCATACTTCTCGGTATTGGCGTCCTGATAGTCAAACTTCATGCGCATGGGCTTACCTGTCTGGCGGTTCATCAGCACTCTGCCATTGGCATCGGTCACTATGGGGAAGGTGGCACCCTCTGACAGGCGTTGGTTGATGTACTGCTCATACTCAGAATCGTTCCATCCGTTTTCCTTACGCATGTTCTCCAAATATTCATAGGTGTATTGATAAACTCCCTTGTAGCGGAAACCATAGATAGAACCAAGGGCATTGCCCACCTTGACACGGGTTACATACTTGCCCAGTGCACTACCCGATTCCCAAGGAGCGTTCATACCCTCAAGCACCGTCTGATCCATATCGGTCAGCTCATTGGCATTCTGTGCGATGTTGAGACCGAGACTCACAGAGAATTTGCCCTTTTGGATAAAGTTACGTGCATTCACGTTCAACTCCCATCCCTTGTTCACCAGCGTACCACAGTTCTTCATGCTCATGCTGGGGAAACCCGTCATGGATGGGATGTTGTAATTGTTCATAATGAGGTCGGTGGTCTTCTTATAGTAGTAGTCGAAATCCACCTCAAACTTGTTGTTCAGCAAACCGATGTTGAAACCAAGGTTGTACTCCTGACTCTTCTCTGCTGTGAGGTCGTCCAACTTCAGAGCACTCAAGGTGGCTACAGGCATGGATGAAGAGAGCTGCCCGTAAGGATAAGTGTTAGAGTTGGTGGTGTACATATTATAGAACAGGTAGTCCTTGCTCGGCTCACGGTAGTTGACACCCCACTCTGCACGGAGGCTCAACAGCGACAGCCACTTGTCGAACGACTTCATGAAAGGCTCCTCATTAACGTTGTAGCGCAGAGACACACTGGGTGAGTAGAGCCATTTCTTGGCAGGACCCAGACGAGAGGTACCGTCCATACGCAGGTTGAAGTTCAGGGAGTAGCGCTCCTTGTACGACAGGAAGCCATAGAACAGCGCATTCTGTGAGTTTCTACGACTGGTAGAGGAAGACAAGTTTGCTTTCCCATGCTCTAAATTGGCAGGCACTGTGGGTGCAAGGATACCCGTGGGCAACTCAAGCATTTTGATGTACTGGTCGTTGTAGCGCTGTGTTTCCATTTCATAGCGTGCCATCAACTGTCCGTTCCAATCGTCGCTGCCAAAATATGGGGTATAGGTCAAATCCACCCTTCCATTCACTTTGAAACGGTTGGTTTCCTTATTGTCTCCCGAGTTATAGAACTCAGGGCTGGTCCACCTATCCGTGCTGAGCGATGCAGGCACGTAAGAGGGCGAACTGTTGGCATAGATATCGAAATACACACGGCCGTTGAAGGTGAGGCGGTGCTGCCCCTCCTCAATGCCAAGCAACTCGTACTTCAAGTTGAAGTCGGGGGTCAAGCGGTAGGTTTTCTCCCTTTGCCACGCCATATTGGCAATGGCAACGGGATTGCCAAGAGAACGAACGGCACCCAAATCAAAAGAAGAGTAGTTGCCCGTAGTGGGGTTGTTTCCACCTGCGTTCTTCATGGGGTCATCACCCTTGGGATTCATAATGTAATACTCATCGGTGTCATTGCCATACTGGTCCTGACGATATACCGACATATTGGGCGCCAGACGCTGCGCGATGGTAATCAGTTCGTTGCCACCATACTTGTAGTTCTTCTGATTGTTGGTATAGGTCAAGGCAAAGTTGGTGGTGAACAGGATGCGGTCGCTCACATTGAAGTCGAGTGCCAAGCGGGTGGTAAAGCGGTCGAACACCTGCTTGATGATGGTACCCGTTTGGTGCATGTAGCCCGCACTGATACGGAAGCGTGCCTTCTGGCCACCACCCGAAAGGTTGACAGACCAGTCGTGTTTCTGTCCGAACTGCTGCACCTGATCTACCCAGTCGGTATTGTTGTTCCAGTTTTCTGACTCTGCCCACTTGTCACCAAGATAGTTCAACTCAGAGATGGTAGAGGTGCGATTGCCCTGCTGCTGGGGATTGTAGAAAGCCTCTTTCATCAGCAT
>CALZNR010000050.1 GCA_945827565.1 uncultured Prevotella sp. | reverse complement strand
ACACTGCATATCGTCGGCAGCGTCAGATGTGTATAAGAGACAGTATTGCCATCGCACGCGCATTGCTCAATACGCCTCAACTTATCATTGCAGATGAACCCACTGGCAATCTGGATGCAGAAACAGCCAACGGCATTGTGGCACTGCTGCGGGAGATTTCTCAAACAGGCACCGCTGTCGTTATGTCAACTCATAATATTGGCATCATTCAAAAGTTCCATGGCATCATCTACCGCTGCGAAGATGGACATTTGGAGGAAGTAAGCGAGCAGGATATTAAGCACATAGAAGAAGCACAAGTAACAGAAAAATAAACAATTAACATACACAATTATGAAAGTAATGAAATTTGGTGGAACTTCTGTAGGTTCACCCGTTAGGATGCAAAATGTTGCAAAATTAGTCACCGCATCAGAAGAAAGAGTATTCTTGGTGTTATCCGCAATGTCAGGTACCACAAATTCTCTGCTTGAAATATCCAACTACCTGTACAAGAAGAATACGGATGGAGCCAATGAAATCATCAACAGATTGGAAGCGAAATACCTTCAGCATATAGAAGAGTTGTACTCCACCGATAAATGGAAAAACGAAACCAGAAACTTTATCCGCGAGATATTCACATACCTTCGCTCATTCACCAAAGAACTGTTTACCAGTTTTGAAGAGAAAAGCATTGTTGCACAAGGAGAGATACTGAGCACCAACATGATGGCCAACTACATGAAGGAACAAGGCTACAACGTTGCTTTGGTTTCTGCACTTGATTTTATGAGAACGGACAAGAATTCTGACCCGGATCCCGTGTATATCAAGAACAAGTTAGGCACGGTGTTGGACAACCATAAAGATGTCCAGGTTTTGATAACTCAAGGATTTATATGCAGAAACGCATACGGAGAAATCGACAATCTGCAGCGCGGCGGCAGCGACTACACGGCTTCGCTCATAGGAGCAGCTATCAATGCAAGCGAGATTCAAATATGGACGGATATTGACGGTATGCACAACAATGACCCACGAGTGGTTGAAAAAACATCCCCCGTGCATCAGTTGCATTTCGAGGAAGCGGCTGAGTTGGCATATTTTGGGGCAAAGATATTGCACCCCACATGTGTGCAACCAGCAAAATATGCAGGTATTCCAGTGAAACTTCTCAACACGATGGACCCCTTGGCTGAAGGAACCACCATCAGCAATACTACCGAAAAGGGCAAGATCAAGGCTGTTGCTGCCAAAGACAACATCACCGCCATTAAGATAAAAAGTAGCAGAATGCTTTTGGCAACAGGTTTCTTGAGAAAAGTGTTCGAGATATTTGAAAGCAATCAAACCGCCATCGACATGGTATGTACTTCTGAAGTAGGTGTTTCCATGAGCATCGACAACAAGACACACCTGCATGAAATTGTGGATGAGCTCAAAAAATATGGCACTGTAACTGTTGATGAGGACATGTGTATCATCTGCGTAGTGGGCGATTTGGACTGGAGCAATGTAGGCTTTGAAACACTGGCAACAGAGGCGATGAAGAACATCCCTGTTCGCATGATTTCCTATGGAGGTTCTAATTACAACATCTCTTTCTTAATAAAAGGAAGCGACAAGAAAAAAGCACTCCAAAGCTTGAGCAGCACTCTCTTCAATCAAGGATAAGCATACACAACACAAACCAAAATATCAAATAACTACAGACATGAAAGGATTGTTTCCCATTGAGAAATTCAAAAACATAAGCACTCCATTCTACTACTATGATGTAGAACTGCTTAAACAAACATTGGATGCCATCAAGGAAGAAACGGCAAAATACTCCAACTTCCACGTGCACTATGCCATCAAGGCTAATGCCAATCCTGAGTTGCTGAAAATCATCAGTAACGCATCATTAGGAGCCGACTGTGTGAGTGGTGGAGAGATAGAGGCTGCCGTGAAAGCGGGATTCCCAAGCTCCAAGATAGTATATGCTGGTGTTGGTAAAAGTGATTGGGAGATTGAACTTGGACTGCGAAACGACATTGCATGTTTCAATGTTGAGAGCGAAGCAGAAATGCAAGTAATCAACGAGATAGCCTGTAAGATGGGGAAAACCGCAAAAATAGCATTCAGGATAAATCCCAACGTTGGAGCACACACACATGCAAACATCACAACAGGTTTGGCTGAAAACAAATTCGGCATTGCCATGGAGCAGATGCTTGATGTATTTGAAAAATCAAAGAACTGCTCCAACATACAGGTCATTGGTTTACACTTCCATATTGGATCCCAAATCCTGGACATGGGAGATTTTGAAAGTCTGTGCAACAGGATAAATGAACTGCAAAGCACACTGGAGAAGAATAAGATTACAGTAACAACCATCAATGTGGGTGGAGGCTTAGGTATTGACTACACACATCCCAACAGGGTGCCCGTTCCCGACTTCAAGTCCTATTTCAAAACATACGCAAAATACCTCAAATTGAGAAATGGACAAGAACTCCACTTCGAGTTGGGCCGCTCTGTGGTGGCACAATGTGGTTCGCTCATCACACGCACACTATACATCAAGAGCGGTGTTGCCAAGCAGTTTGCCATTGTTGATGCAGGCATGACAGATTTGATACGTCCCGCCCTCTATCAGGCCTATCATAAAATAGAGAACATCTCCAGCGATGCGCCCACGCAGGTATATGATGTTGTGGGGCCCATCTGTGAGTCAAGCGACGTTTTTGCCAAGCATATCGAACTGAACGAAACAAAGCGAGGTGACCTTATCGCAATCCGTTCTGCAGGAGCGTATGGAGAAATCATGGCATCCATGTACAACTGCCGTAAACTTCCGCAGGGATACTGTAGCAACAACCTATAAATAATGGCACCCACACCATGAACAACTATAAAGGGTAATGAATATGAGGATACTTCATTTCAATCCTTTTGACGACAAGACCAGCGTAGGTCAATCCATATCCACATACATTTCCATGTTGCAAGCCAACGTGGGAAATGATGTGGACATGGAGATTGCAACGTCCTTAAAGGATTTGAAGAAAAGTATTTATAACCATTCTCCAGAGTTGCTACACCTATACGGTGCCTGGAATTGGAAAAACGGAATGGCCTCACTGCTTGCCACCAAAAAGAATATCCGCTATGTTTATACTCCGTATGGCCAGTTAGATCCATGGGTTATTCATCAGCACTATATCAAGCACAAACTGCCAAGAATCATCCTGTACCAAAAAAAGATAGTGCAGCGAGCTTATGCAGTGATTGCCTCGGGAAATATTGAGAAAGAGAAATTACAGGAGTTGAATTGGAACACCCATTTAGAAGTACTCTTCAACCCCTGTATCACCTCTTCAATTACTCACGAGGAGTTTTACAAAAAATTGAAAACGATATATCAAAAAGTGCTGAATAGCCGTGTTCGCCAAATTATGAAAGAGAGCACGAAACAGGCATTAAGCATTCTTATCAAAGCATCACAGATAGATGATATACGCTGGATAAATGAGCAAGAAAAGTCCATTGTCAGGGAAACGGGCGGAAACGAGTGGAATAAAATAGCGGTTTATGCCATGCAGGAACAGATTGCAGACACTATTACGAAGGGCTGTAATTTGCTTTGCATCCATCCACCTGTAATGGATGCCAACCAATTGACATGCTATTCTCCCCAAGACAGCAGCAAGAAGTCAGTCGCAGCAAAGCGTTCTATACTTCAAATAAAAAAGGGAGCCAACAACCAAGAGATTGCTGAATATTTCAGAGCTATTCTTGAGTTAATCAAAAATAAGCAAATATCTGTCAGGCATCTTATTGATTTCTCGTATTTACTCAGATTCGCCTCTATGGAAGAAGACAAGCTCTTACAGGACATAGAAGAACAGAAACAGAAGAAAAAGTTTCAAGGACTTATGTATATCCTTGCAGAATACACCTCACTGGAGGAAGGATTTATGCCTATTCCTGGCGAATACAACGGATTATCAAAAAAAATTCAACTTCTTATCAATTAGCTTCACACAACATGAAAAAGGCACACTCCACACAGCAAGACATATCGATGCACTATCTTAATTTGTTGTCCCAGTCGTTTCCCACCATTGCAGCAGCAAGTACAGAAATTATCAACTTAGAGGCTATTCTCAATCTGCCAAAGGGCACTGAACACTTTCTGGCAGACATACACGGTGAGAGCGAGGCGTTTCAGCATATTCTAAAAAATGCGTCAGGAAACATCAAGCGTAAGGTCAACGATTTGTTTGGCAATTCCATTCGGGAGACGGAGATAAAGGAGATGTGCAGTCTTATCTATTATCCTGAACAGAAGTTGGAACTCATCAAGGCATCAGAACAAGATATCGTGGATTGGTATCATATCACGATTCATCAGCTTGTCAAGGTATGCAGGGATGTGAGCAGCAAATATACACGTTCAAAAGTCAGAAAATCACTGCCTGCAGATTTTGCCTATATTATAGAGGAACTGCTGCATGAGCGCATCGATGATACGAACAAAACTGCTTATGTCAATGTCATCGTTGACACCATTATTTCAACAGGCAGGGCCGATGACTTTATTGTTGCATTGGCAAGGGTTATCCAGCGTTTGGCCATTGACCAGTTACATATCTTAGGAGACATTTACGACCGAGGACCCGGTGCACACATCATCATGGACGAGATGATGAAGTACCACAGTTGGGACATCCAATGGGGCAACCACGATATATTGTGGATGGGAGCCTGTGCAGGCAATGATGCTTGTATCTGCAACGTACTGCGCCTTTCTCTGCGATATGCCAACCTTGCCACATTGGAAGATGGCTATGGCATAAACCTTGTGCCATTGGCCACCTTTGCCATGGAAACATATAAGAACGATGACTGTTTGGAATTCATGCCAAAGCTTTTGAAAGATAACGACATGGATCAGAAGAACAGGTATCTGATTGCTCAAATGCACAAAGCCATCAGCGTTATTCAGTTCAAGAAGGAGGCAGAGATTTTCAAAAGAAGAAAAGAATGGCAAATGGAAGACAGATGCCTTTTGGAGCATATTGACTACCAAAAAGGCACCTGTAGGATACAAGGAAAGGAATACGACATGAGGTCATGCCACTTCCCGACAATTGACCCAGCTAATCCCAACAAGTTAACTGAAGAAGAAGAGACATTGATGTGCAAGCTGCACCATTCTTTTGCCGTGAGCGAAAAGCTCCACAAACACATCAGAGCCCTGCTGAGCCATGGCTGCATGTATGCGATATACAACAGCAACTTGCTATACCACGCCTCTATTCCACTGAACGATGACGGTTCACTCAAAGAAGTGGAACTGTATCAGGGAGAACGATACAGTGGAAGAGCACTCATGCAACAAATTGGGCAAACCATTCGAGCCGCATTTGAAAACGACACAGAGAAAGAAGAGAAGAAATTTGCCATCGACTACTTCCTGTATCTATGGTGTGGAAAAGACAGCCCATTATTTGACAAATCAAAGATGGCTACATTTGAGAGATATTTCCTTAACGACAAGGAAACATTCAAGGAAGAGAAAGGCAATTACTATAAACTAAGAGATGATGAAACCGTTTGCGACCGTATTTTGGATGCTTTCGGTGTCAAGGGAGAGAATAGGCACATTATAAACGGACATGTACCTGTGCACGCTTCCAGCGGCGAAAATCCTATCAAGGCCAACGGTAAACTCATGGTGATTGACGGTGGTTTTAGCGAAGCATACCATAAGGAAACAGGCATTGCAGGCTACACCCTGGTTTATCACAGTCGTGGTTTTCAATTGGTTCAGCATGAGCCATTCACCAGCGCTCGTGACGCTATCGAAAAATGTACAGACATTAAGAGCACCACTCAGATTGTGGAGATGTCTGCACACAGGATGCTTGTAGCAGATACCGATATGGGTGAAGAACTGCGTTCACAAATCGTGGATTTGAAGGAATTGCTCTACGCTTATCGTCACGGTATCATCAAAGAAAAATGATACTCACCACCAAGAAAGATGCGGCTTCAAGGCATCCTCAATGTGGTTGATTGTATAGCCCGCTTCAGGTGTTCCTGTAATTGCGATAATATCAAAACGGATTTCGTTGTCAATCCTCAACCGTTTAATAAATGCGTTTGAGGCGATACATAGATTCCTGATTTTTTGTCTGTCAACAGTCATTTCGGTATCACCGAAATGACTGTTGCGGCGTGTTTTTACCTCTACAATCACCACTACATCATTTTGCTTGGCAATAATATCCAAATCACGATGCCCAACCTTCCAGTCACGAAACATTATCCAATAGCCTTTCTTCTGCAAATACTCTGCTGCTATCTGCTCTCCCCACTTGCCCAATTCGTTGTGTGCCGCCATCGTTTGAATCAATTTATAGGCCAAATACTCTTCTCTAATTCTCTATCATCCCCCCCAAAAAAAGAAAGACTTGGGACAATTCACTCAAAAGCAAGGTGCTCCAATCTCTTTTTTAATAAATCAGCCTCGGTCTTTTTGATTGCCAATGTGATGTTGCAAGTATTGTCGAACGTCTGATTCACTATTCTCGGTTGCATCTCCTTGATGATTCTCATCACGCTGTTCATCATCACATATGGGAACTCAAAATCCACCAATTGTTCCACTATCCTCTCCACAACCGTTGAATGACTGATGGCTTCCATTGCAGCCGTTTTATACGCTACAATCAACCCACTTGTTCCAAGATTTATTCCACCATAGTACCTCACCACCACAACGAGGATATCCGTTAACTCATTGCTGTTTATCTGTCCTAAAATGGGTTTCCCCGCAGTACTGCTGGGCTCACCATCATCATTGCATCTATAATCGGTCCGCTCTGCACCCAACACATAAGCCCAGCACACATGGCGGGCATCATAGAACTTCTTTTTGTACTGGTCGGTTATTTCCTTAACCTCCTCCTTTGAAGTAACATGATGAGAAAAGGCGAGGAACCTGCTTCGCTTCTCGCTATAAAATCCCTCGCCTATTTCATCCGTTATGGTCTTATATACATCTATCATCATTCAATATGACGGGTGTAAATCAATCCAGCTTGTGTATAATCAATCCACTTCGCAACTTTGGCTCAAACCAAGTAGCCTTTGGCGGCATTATCTTACCACTGTCTGCAATATCCATAATCTGTTGCATCGACACAGGATATAAAGCCAATGCACAGCGCATCTCTCCACTATCCACTCTCTGCTTCAGTTCGTTCAAGCCCCTCAATCCACCAACAAAATCAATTCGTTTGCTGCTTCTAAGGTCTTTGATGCCAAGGATTTCATCCAATATCAAACGACTTGAAATATCCACATCCAGCACTCCGATAGAATCGGCATTGGCATAAGTATGCTCCTTAGCCACCAAACTGTACCACTGACCATCAATATACAAGGAGAACTCGTGTAAATGCGGGGCTTATATTCAGCAGCACCCTTACATGTAACATCGAAATTCTTGCCCAATGCACTCAAGAACTCTTCAGAAGACAAACCATTCAAGTCTTTAAGCACTCGATTATAATCAAGTATGGTGAGCTGTGAAGCCTGGAAGCACACAGCCATAAAGTAATTGTACTCTTCCTTGCCTGTATGATGAGGATTCTGTTTTGCCTTTTCAGCACCCACCAAGGCAGCAGCGGCTGAGCGGTGGTGCCCATCTGCAATATACATTGTGGGCATTTTGCTGAAGGCATCAGTAACACATGCTATATCCTTGTCGTCAGAGATAATCCAAAACTGATGGCGAAACCCGTCTATGGGCGCAATGAAATCATATTCAGGCTGTTGTTTTGCGTACCTTTGAATCAGTGCATCCAACACCTCATTGTCTGTCTCTTATACACATCTGACGCTGCCGACGATATGCAGTGTG
>CALZNR010000049.1 GCA_945827565.1 uncultured Prevotella sp. | reverse complement strand
GATTTCTGCCTGTCTCGTGGGCTCGGAGATGTGTATAAGAGACAGGGGTAATGGCTTCCTCAGCGGCGTTGGGGTTCTCACGCAGATGCTCGGCTGTTGCGGCCTGCATCTTCATCTGGAGCAACTGATTGTCGCGGCAAAGGGCCTCAAACTCCTTGTTCTCAGCATTGTTGCGCTCACGGTTCTCCTTTTCGCACGTATCCGCCATTTCGCGGATGCGGTCGCAATTGGCCTGATACTGATTGACCAATTCGCGCACATTCAATTTGTTCTTCTTCATTGAACTGTGAAATTTAGGGGTTAAACTTAAAATAACTTACTATTTGCGGCGCAACGCATTTCGCGCAATTGCTCACGCATTTTCGTATTGTCCTTTGGAGGTTCTGGGGTCTCTGGTGCTTTCAGCCCTGCCACAAACTCCCTCGCCTCAACCGATGTATCGGGGTATGCCGGATTGTCAGTGATGGTGAAATCGTAAATGCCCGTAACGGCTTTCACGGTGTACGTTATCATGGTCGTACCATTCACCACTTTGGCACTGCGCTCAACGCAAGCATCGTCGTAATAACGTGTGGTAAATGCAAAGCTGCACCCACCAATGTCACCACGTCTTACCAATTCCAATGCCTTGTCACCATCGATTGTATTGGGGGCCTCAAACCTGAACTTCACGCCCTTTTCGTCAACCTCATACGTCAATGTACCTGCGCCCTTGTTCGATCGTGCCAAAAGCAACTGCCGATTGTGAAACATCGTCATTTTGATGTCGAAACCGTCCAACAGTTCTTTGGTCACTGCACCTACGGCAATCACCTCTCTGGCTTCGCTATCCTCATCTGCCCACAATGGAGCGGATAGCACGTTGAAAAGAATGGCGTACCCCTCAATGATTCGGCTGGGGGCCTCGCCCTCGGCGGCTTCACGTACTTGCAGGCTTGCAGCCGTGAACATCTGCCGTCTGATTATTTGGTTCTTATTCTTCATCTTCGCTGTCCTCCTTTTTCTTGTTATCGTCGGGGTTCTTATCGGGTTCTGTCTGTGTCGGTTCTCCCTCTGCGGCCAGATTGGTAATGGATTTCAGATTGGCAGACACCAACACCGTGTCGCCACCCTCCACATCGGGCTTGTTCTCTTCACGGCGCAACTCATTGACGGTGTACAATCCCGTTTCAATAACTTGCTTCCAATACTTGCCTCTGCTCTCCAAATCACACGCATAAAGCGATTGGCGGTTAAACTCAAACTTTCGCTTGGTTGCCAGCGTCGGGGCCACCAACTTACGCAACAACTCGGCCTCAATCTTACGCAAAATAGGGTTGAGGGTGTTATTGAGAAATGCCACGTTGGCCATTTCAGCGGACTTGTAATTGTTGCTGGTATCGTCGAACACAAAAGATGGATGCACACCGAAGAAACGGCAAATCTCTCTCACGGTAAATTTGCGGCTCTCCAAAAACTGCATATCCACTGAACTCATCGACATCTGAGTAAATTGGACTTGACCGGGCAAAGATACGATGTGTTGCCCTGCTTGGAAACGTCCATCAACATCAACTGCCGTTTTCTCCAATTCCTCATCCTGGTACTCGCCAAAACCTCTTACGCTGTTATCGTTGGAAATGATACCTCTGACGTTACCACCATTGGCAAAGCGTTTAAGCGTTTCGGCATCGCCTGTGGTAGCAATATTCGATGTAAGACGGGCATACGTTAATACGCTCACACCATGCTTGCCGTCAACGCTCATGCCCTTAATGTGGATAATCTCATCCTCGTCATACACGCCATAAATTCCGTTGTCGGCATCCGTGACGGTGTACGTGTCATTGGTTGTGTCGTGGCTTACTGTGCCACGGCCACACAATGCCAGACGGTCAATCTCCAATGATACGGTGTTGTAAACGGGTACGATGTAGGCATTGCCATCCATCAACAATCGCTGTACCACTTGCCGCCAAAAATCAAACGCGCTCAATGCTGTGTCTGGCTGTACATTCAAAAGGTAATGCAATCGGCTGTTGGTATCAATGACAAAACGGCCATCTTTCTGCCGCATAAACTGACACGGCAAAACGGCCACACTATCGGCCAACAGATTAACGCAACGGTACACCGTTGCAATCGACAATGCGGTGCTGCTGCCACCTGCTAAAAGTTCCCAAAACGAATAGCCGCCCGTGCGTGGAGTATCGGGTGCGGATTGGGTGTTTTTTGCCACCTCTTCCGTACCTGTCTCAACAATGGTTTCCTCTCTGGAAAACCACGTTGCTGGGTTCAGCCATTTAGGAAAATTCATATCTTTGCAAAGTTATCTGCCGCAAAGATACACATATTAAAAATGGCCGCTTTACAATGTAGGACAAAGCAAAACAATGTAGGACAAAGCAAAACAGCCGTCAAAAAATATTTAACAAACTTTAACTTATCTTTCGTAAGAATAGAGTGCCCCAATTGTCATTAGGCACGTAATCACGCCGTCAATCTTTCTGTATTGGCTCACTTTCATTGGCTTCTTATTCTCCAACCTATCCTCGTCAATTACGCAATTCATCAGGCAATACAGATTGATGGGGTTGTTGTTGAGCGTAATTTGGGGTGGGTCATTGTAGGCCATCATTTCAAAACTCTCGACGGGCAAATTGAAATTGCCATTGGTCTGGCTGTATGGCTGCAACGTGTCAGGGCCTCCCAACACTCGCAAGATATTCACCAAATCCTGCGCTTTGTAGGCATCGTAACTGATTCGGATAATGCGCACACGTTTGGACCGTGCCAATATATCATTGCCCACCTGCCTCACGTCAATCTTCTTTCCCTTGCATAACTTCAAATGCCCTGCCTCATGCCATAACCTGTAAAGCTGCTCATTGGGGTGGCCGGGCAATGCGCCCTCCGGGAAATAATAGTCGGTATGGGTATAAAAGCGTTTGTTGGCCTCCAGATAGATGGTATATGATACTGCGCTGAAATCATCATGCACCGACAAATCAAACGCCACGGCACACGATGGCTTGCCCTGCACATGGTCAATGTCGAAATCTCCCATGAGGCTCTGGCAAACTTTATCTGGTAGCCATGCCGTTTCATCGTTGACAGCAAACACGTTGAGCAACTTAGTACGAAACGCCAACATATTCTCAGCTGACAGTTGGGCGGTCTCATATTCCTTTTCGTAGAAATCGGGTTGTACTGTTATGCCCAAATGGGGCTGCACCTTTGCCCATGTATGAGGGTCGTTTTCCTCATCGTCCACGTCGGGCATAAACAGTGAGGCAAACATGGTGTCGGCCTCGGCCTCGCCTCTGAGTACCTTTTTCACGCCCTCCAACTCATGCGCAAACGGGCCATCTATCACATCGCTGGCCGTGGTAATAATCATCGTCAACGGCTCACGACGTGGCCCCATCGAAGATGTCAACACGTTCTTGAGGTCTGCACCGTTCTTTCCTGCCGTGTTCCGTGCCTGGGCGTACTCATCCATTATCACCAATGAGGCGTGTAAACCGTCCTGCGTCTTGGCGTTGGCCGTGAGGCATCGGATGAGGCTGTCACGGCCTCTGTCCTTAAAGGTGATTTTCTCACGGTTCACGCGGAAATGCCGGGCGGCTGGGTCAATATCCTGCATTATTGCCCGTATCTCATCAAAGCAAATTTTGGCCTGCTCATAACTGTTTGCTCCAACGTATGCCTGAGCATTGTTGTCGCCAAACAGCATATCAAACACGGCCAATGATGCAGCCGACGTGGTTTTGCTGAATTTACGCGGCACAAAGATGTAAACAGTGCGAATGAGCCGACGGCCAATTGCATCAACAAACCCGAATATGTTAGCGAACTGAAACGTCTGCACGGGTGTCAACTTGTATCGGGTTCTGCCAGACGTACCATTGAAACGCAACACCTCATAAAACTTGATGAAACGCTTAACGCGGCCTTTCTTCCAATCGTACTTATCCAGCATCTTGAAGAAACGCCGGATGGCCAAATGCTCATAAAGGTTATGGGCATCTGGGTTGTCTATCACACCAAACACATACTGCGCCATGCGTGGGTCGGTATCATCCAGCGCACGGCGGTAACGGGTGGCCAAATATGGCCGTTGCCTTTGCAGGTCGGCCACCACATCGGCCTTAAATTGTCGCTCTCTTACTTTCTCTTCTTCGGTCATTCTTCCTCATCCTTGAATTGGTTAATAAAGTCTGCAAAACCATCGTTGTCTGTCTTACGCTCTCGGCTGTCCGTGTTCATGCCCAACGCCCTGAGTGCCTTTTGGCTCTGGGTCAGCAAATCCAGATACAATTTTTCCTTGGGGCTGATACTCTCACGCTCGTTGCCCTCACGGGATAACTCCATATTGACGGGCTTGTGGTTGGCGTCAAATATCTGCTCGGCCAATATCTCTGTCCTAACCAACAGCTGCGCCGTAATCTTGACCTGCATTGACAATTCGGGTGTGTACTTGTTTTGCTTTTTGAGCAACTTAACAATGTAGGTCTTTTTGGCCGTAATCTTCTTTTGGATGGATGCGGCAATCTTCTCACCATCCACAATCTGAGGCTCTGGCAATGTCGGCTGGGCCAGTGCTTGCTTTGGCTGGGGCTGCGGCAATACCTTTTCCGTGTACCCTCGATTTTTCAGACGGGTTTTGCAGTAAAAAATAATGCTGGTCACGTCGCCTGCCTCCACGTTCTCAAACAACTTTTTTTCGGCCATATCGTCGCGGTAATCACGGGCAATCTCCACGGCATCCTCGACGGCCTGCCTAAACTCAGCATCGGTGGCCATCCATTGCCTGAATGTCCGTGGGTTGAGGCCGACGTTTGTACACGCCACGGTTTTGAAACCTTTGCTCCTGACTATCTCGGCCACAACTGCGGCCTTTTGCTTGTCTCGATCCTGCTCTGTCATTTCTCAAAACTTTTTATGCCGTCAAAGTAATCTTTGTAAAAATCAAAGATACCTTTATCGACTGTTATACTCCCTTGCTCAGTTCGCGGATTGGTATTGATATTTGCCGATGTCTGTATGCCAAAGTAAAACCCATCGGCCACGTTGCACCCTGCGTAAATCTTGCTGTGGTTCTTGAAGATGGCGGCACGGCCAACGTCCGGGTGGGCGGCATAGAATTTCTTGACCATCTGCCACTCGATTTTGTAACTGCCGGGGAATATCTCATCCATGTACATATCGAATTTCTTAATGCGCCCTGCCTCCCACCATTGCTGAATCTGCAAAATATCCTCTGCGGCCATACACCATGTGGAGCAAAGCATGAAATCCAAATCGTGCTGGTTCAATACCACTTTCAGGAATGACAAACTATCCACGTCGCCAGCGGTAATGAAATTGTAGGTGTGGCCATCCTGCAATGGCACATACTTCATGGCCTCCAACATTCTCACCTCTGAGAAAGCACGGCGGTACTCATAACGCTGGCTTAGTTCGGTACACTCCTTTGTACGTCGGTGTGCCCGTTTGGCCTCGGCTCTGTCTGCGGCATCTGCGCCCTCATCGCTGGCCATTGCTGCCTCTGGCTCGGCTGGGGCCTGGCCCTTGCCGAAATTGGCAAAATCGAAAATATCATCTTCAAATCTCATATCTGGGTCTTTTATTGCGTTTTTACTGAAAATATCGGCAAAAAATTGAATATGGACAAAAAATCGGGGCTGTGCCCCCACGGCCTAAAAACTCATTTCGCGTGAAGAGAAAGGTTTAGGCGAGGTTTATTCGGCCTCCCTCCCGTTTCAAAATCATGGCCCGACTTCATCGTTGAAAAATTTTTTAACAAAATTTTGCAGCCGTGCATCAGCCCGTTTTCGTCGCTCTTGCTTTCCTCCTTTGCCTAACGTCTGGTGTACTTCCTGATGATGCTTGTGACACAATGCCATGACGTTGTGAGGGTCAAACATCAAAGCTGCCATTTCTCGCTCACTTACTGCTGTTTCAACGGGTACGATGTGGTGTACCTCGGTCGCTGCGCTCACCCTGCGCTCTGCCTCGCACATCTGGCATATCGGATGGGCATTTAACACCTGCCGACGCAATTGCAGCCATCGGGTAGTGTGTATCAGTTTATTGTATATTTCATTCTTGGCCATATTCATTCGATTACGTTACACAATCAAACCTCACCTTGGTACTTACGCATGAGGTAATTAAGGCTATCCAATAACCCTTGCTGCACTCCCGTCTTGCTGCTCAATGCTGCATCCGCTCTCTCGTCCACTGTGTTAGGACAAATGAGTTTGTACACGGTAACTGGGTGCTTCTGGCCTTGACGGTGCAATCGGGCATTTGCCTGTTGGTAGTGTTCCAGATTCCAGCCAACACCAAACCACACAATGTAATGGCCACCTTCCTGCATATTGAGGCCATAGGCTGTTGATGCAGGGTGGGCCAACAACACGTCTATCTCCCCCTTATTCCATGCCACCAACTGCTTCTCACCCTCATACGCCTCTACACGATACCCCTTTAACTTCTTTATGATTCTGGGAATGTCATGTTTGAATTGGTAGAATACCAAAACGCTGTTGCCGTTTGCAGCCTCAATAATCTCTGCCAACTTATCCACTTTATCATTGTGTATCTCATGCACCTCTCTGTCCTCATCGTAGATTGCACCATTGGCAAATTGGGCTAACTTATTCATCAATCCGGCTGCACTATTAGCCAGAATGTTCGACGGCTCATCCTTATGCTCTTCTGCAAACTCCAACACTTTCTCTTTCTCAAACTTCTGGTATTTCTCCATCGTGGATGCAGACAATGGCACTTGGATCGTGTGGGTCAATAGGTCTGGCAATGTCAAATAATCCTTGGCTTGCATCGACAAACAAATGTCGGCAATCTTGTTTCTGATAATATCCTCACAACCTTTCTTCACGTCGCAACGCACAATAATGTTATTCCATTTGTGTGTCTCAAAATACGTCTCTCTGTACTTCGTGACGTTCTTGCCCAAACGCTCGCCCATATCCAGACAATACATCTGTGCCCAAAGGTCAATCAATCCATTTGGGGCCGGTGTACCCGTCAAACCAATAACACGCTTGACAGTCGGCACGGCAATACGCATTGCCTTGAAACGCTCACTCTTTGAACTCTTAAAGCTGGTCAATTCGTCAATCACCAAAACGTCAAATGGTAGCATCCCACCATATTTGCCAACCAACCAAACAAAGTTATCGCGTCCTGTCACGTACACATCGGCTTTGGTCTGTAATGCCATGCACCGCTGTTTCTCCGTGCCTAACACCTTAACCACTTTGAGGCTTTTGAGGTGTTCCCATTTCTGGGCCTCAGTAGTCCATGTTGTTTCGGCCACTTTTTTCGGGGCCACTACCAATGTACGGCTCACCTCGCAATTGTCCATGAGGTTCTGAATGGCTGTGAGGGTGCTGACCGTCTTACCCAATCCCATGTCGAGAAATAGGCCACAACGCGGATGGTCAATAATCCATCGCATTGCCGTTTGCTGATATTCGTAGGGTTTGTAAATCATAATTCACTCATCATTAAATCCACACCTTGTTTGCTGTCTATCACATAAACCTTGTGGCCTAACTGCCTCATTGATTCAATCCGTATCACCTGCAACTTGCTGGGCTTCTTTCCTTGGCTCTTCAACTCTATCCATACAGTCACACCATTTGGCATGATGGCCACACGGTCGGGGTAGCCTGCCATGTTCGGGTTGGAATACTTCAGGCACACACCACCTGCCATCTTTACGCTATCGAACAAATAACGTTCAATGACTTTTTCCGATACCTCGGCATGATTCACTATATTTGCAATACTCTTTTTCATCTTTCAATCTGGTTGTCAATTCTCACGCGTGCGCGTAAATCCCGTATGATTCAATAAAACGCTATTTCTAAAAATACTTTTTTATTAAACACTATTTTTTTATAATTTATAGTTGACAATTGACAATTATATATAAAGTATTGATTTTTAGGCACTTTCTTTGTCAACTGACTTGTCAAC
>CALZNR010000048.1 GCA_945827565.1 uncultured Prevotella sp. | reverse complement strand
TTTCTCCAAAGTCCTTGCGCAAAATAAATAACATGCCCTTGCACCACCAGAATCCACCAAGCCTCTCGCGGTCAGGAATCATCACGAGAGACTATCTGCAGATGAACTTCTTGCCTCCGCGGATATACATGCCGCCCTGTTTCATCACCTCCACACGGCGTCCTGTCAGGTCATATACAGGAGCATCCATCTGAGAATGTGCAGGAGCAAGGAGCTCGTTGATACCATCAGAGACACTTTCTATCTTGACATTCAGATAGTCTATCCTGCACCGCATCTTGCCATCCACATAGAAGTCGGCGCGTATCTCATCACCTGTTTTCAGACTTACCTGCTGCGAAGCATCGTGGGTGACCATGGCATACGATTTCTTGTCGCCATTCCATGATTCGAGCAACTGGTTGTTGACAAACATGAAGAAGCCAGCAGCACCCGATGTTTCGTTCCAATAGGTAAGACTCAGCGTGCATGTGGCATCCGGACCGTTCCATATACCCGTGAGCGAACCCGGACCGGCTTCTCCCACCGTGGCATAATTGCCCGACGACTGATACCATGAACCATCAGAATACTCCTTATACACGTATGCACTGCGTGCCATATCCTCGGCTTCTGTTTTCCCCTCGTTCATCAGTGCTGCGGGCGATGAGAAATGCCACTCATCTCCCTTCAGTTCTCTGCCATCAGAGGTAACCACATCCACACGCCACACATAGTCTGCTCCGTAGTTCAGATAGCCGGGATTGATAAAAGTGGCAGAGGTGGAACCCACTGACAATATCGCCTCAGAGCCATTGGGTTCAGACACATACACCCTGTACTCCTTGGCATCGAAGGCGGGTCGCCATCTCAGCGTCATCGGTCCGCACGCCTTTTTCTCTTCCACAGCCTCATGCAGTGGTGCATTGGTTTCTCCGTCTGCAGGATATGGCCTGGATGCCACCTCAGCAGCAGTGGTGAAGGAATACATGGGTGTGAAGCACGATGAATTGTCTTCAAAGATGGTTTGTACCTTCCAGTAATAGGTGGTGGCGGGCTGCAACACCATTCTTCCGGGAGTGGCACCGTTGCTCGAAGCCTCGGCATTGTATGTGAGCGTGGCAGGTGTCTCGCCTATCCACACCTTTGTTTCTTTCACGTTCTCCAACGGTCCCCAAAGCAGCTGGGCATCACAACTGATGTCTGAAGCGCCATTGCCTGGCCAAAGGATGGCCTCTTTTTCCAGTCCCTCCTTCGGACCTGCATACTCGGCCACCACCGATGGCAGGGCACTTGCCACGTCAAGAAGATGACCGTATTGATAATACTGACTGGGAACAAACGAGGTGCCCGTGGGCTGATTGAGGGGGGATGAATCGAGTGCCTTGCCAAAGTAGCTACCCACCTCTCCTATCTCACCATGCGATGCATCGTGGGCAGTGGCAGAATACATCTGATTGAAAGGCTTGTTGGCATTTTCAGAGAAGTAGTTGTTCTCTGAGAGCACCTTTGCCTGTGTGTGCGTGCCTATGCAATAGCTGGAGATGTCTTCATAATAGTTGTTGAACACATGTCCCAGTCCGTAGCCAACACGCGGGTTGCGCTGTGTGGTTCTCTGAAAGGCATTATGATGGTAGGTGAGCCTTATTTTTCCATTGTCTTCATAGTGCATGGTGCCACTGTTGCAGACAGACACCTTGTCGTGGTCGTGAAACTTGTTCCAAGAAGCTGTGAGATAGCTGCTGCCAATGGTAAAGTCGAGCAGGCCGTCCCAGTCTTCCTTGGTATTATCGTGCTCGCTCGAGAGGTCGCAATGATCCACCCATACATGGTGCGCATCACGACAGGCAATGGCATCCGGGTCGGCATCAAAGATAGTGAGGTTGCGGATGATGATATTCTCCTTGCCATTGATGTCCAGACCAATGCCATAGAGTGTGGCATCTGTGCCTGCTCCCACAATGGTTTTATTGGAACCTACGGAGATGATATCCTTTTTTCGGTTCACTCCCGTGCCCTCCAGTTTGCCCTCGAGTATCACCACTCTGGGGATGTTGTCGCCGATGTAGCGTGCAAAGTCGGTACGGTTGTTCACCCTTACCACACTACCTCCATATCCTCCAGTGATTCCGTTGCGCATATCGTTATAGTTGGCAAAGCCCACCAGTCCGCTCCACTCATGGCTTCCCGCAGGTGCTGCCACCTGAGCTTGCTCTAACTGTTTGCACAGTGCATGCACCTCGGCGGCTCCCCACAACCAGCAACCAATGCCGAAATCCTCAAAATTGGGAACGCTGTTATAGGTAATCACACCACCATCTTCGGGTTTGGCACCAGTGCCCTGCATGTAGCCCACAAAACCAGTATCATCGTGCACGGCACGCCTCATTGCCTGCCATCCTTTCTTGACGGCGGGCAGATAGGTAGCCTCATCGAGCAGTCCGGTGCGAATGCCCCACGCCATACCACCCACAAAGAGCGAGGTGCCGGTCATCTCTGGTCCCTCACTGCCTGCCTCGCCATAGTTGGTAGGTGCAGCAAGACTTACATTCCACGACCCGTCGGCACGCTGGCAGTTCAACAGGCCTTGGCTCATAGCCACGAAGTCTGCCACATATTCCGCACGGTGGGCCTCTGTGTCAGGAGTAAACTGCATCACCCTTGCCAGCGCCATATATACCCATCCGTTGCCCCTGCTCCAATAGCAGTCCTTATCGGTCTCGGTAAGGTCTTTATAGGGTGGGTCGTACTGATAATCACGATACCACAGACCAGTTTCGGTATTGAACAGCGGACTGCCACCCCCTTTTTTAGAACCACCGTGCTGATTGCGTGTGTAGGTGTATTTGGTGTACATGCGCTCCCAATAGTCGGTATTGCCCGTGATACTGCCCAGCCGTGCATAGATGGGCATGGCCATCTGTATGGCATCTATCCAGTACCAGTCGGCCTTGTCGTTGGTTTCCATCAGTTCGTCGATGCGCTGCTTCACGTGCGCCAGTCTCTCCGACTTTGTTTCATCCATCAAGTACAGATCTATGTACGACTGTCCGCAGCACAGGAAATCGGCATTATGCAACTGGCTGTCGCTACACGTTTGCCACTGATGAAACTCTCCCCAGTCTATGGCATACTGCAACCAATCGGTGCGCTGCTTTTCTCTGTAGATATTGAGCAGTCCTTCATAGAACACGCCTCGGGTCCATATCCTGCTGTTACGCTTTTTTCCGCCCACATAGCTGTCGGCACCCACATCGGGAGTGGAGTTCATAAAATACTGTGCCACATTCTCGGAGGTGTGCGTCACCGTATCAGATGAGAACACGTCTGACTGCGCCACGGCAGACAGCGAAAGCGACATGAAAGCAGAAAGAAAAAAAACAGCAGTTTTCATTTTTAGTTTTTGATAGTATTAGGTTTAGGAAGGGGGAAGGTGGTTGCCTTCCCCCTTTTTTCGATAAAGGTAATTATTCTGAAGGACTCCCATGAGGGGAGAAACCCTTTTGAGCCAAGTTGCGGACAGCCGAGCCCCCGCAGTGACAGTACTTAGTCCTTGCGCCCGCCAAAGATGCGAAGCAGGTACAGGAACAGGTTGATGAAGTCGAGATAGAGCGACAAGGCTCCCAGCAGTGCTAATTTCTGCATGTTCTCTCCTGCATCGGGTGCCATCATCAGCATCTGCTTGATTTTCTGCGAGTCATACGCAGTAAGTCCCACAAACACAAGAACACCAGCAATGCTTATCAGCAGGTCGAAGCCAGTGCTTTTCACTAAAAACACGTTGACCAACGAGGCGATGATGATGCCAATGATGGCAAACATAAACATCTTGCCCCACGAGGTAAGGTCTTTCTTAGTGGTATATCCCACCACCGCCATGGCAGCAAAAGTGCCTGCAGTGATGAGGAACACCGATGCCACCGACACCGCCGTATAGGCATAAAGTATCACCGAAAGCGTGGCGCCATTGACTACAGAATAGACCAAGAACGCCAGTGTGGCAGTAAGGAGCGACATGCGGTTGATGGCGGCACTCAGTCCGATGACAAGCAGAAACTCCGCTATCAGCATACCCCAAAAGATGGCCCTGTTTGATACAATGGCACCAAACACGCCGGGACTGTTGAGCACGCCGTATGCAGTGGCAGCCGTAATCACCAGTGCCAAAGTCATCCACACATATACTTTTCTCATCAGCACGGGGAAAGCAGAGGCAGAGGCAGAAGCATACACCCTTCTTTCCATCACATTTTCCATTTCAAATCTGTTCATCTGTTGAAAATAAATAAAACGTTAAAATACAAATGGTTCTCTCCACATTCCCTGCTGCAACTATCGTGCCAAAGGCGAAGGGGAACGCTCAGTCCATTTCCTGCAAAGGTAGGAAAAAAATATCTGTTTCAACAAACAATGTGGCACAAAAGTTTCTGAACAAGTGAAATTTAGGTGAATTTAGGTGAGTGAGTGCCGTACACATCTGAGCCGAACAAAGAGCGAGAAAGTTTGCCAAAGGTTTGGCAAATTGGAAAAATGGTTGTATGTTTGTAGTCGAAAATAACCTTCTACATTTCACAACGATCTACTGACTGAAACCGAAGATGCCATCATCCTACACAATAAGACCTGGAAAGAAAGAAGACGCCGCCGTCATCACCCAACTGATTATCCAGGCCATGACACCCGAATGTTGCCTGTATTTCTGCGGACCCGGACACAGCATTGAGGAGTTTGCACAAATGATGCAACAATTGGTGGAACGTACCGACACCCAATACAGTTACCAAAATGCACTCTGCGCAGTAGATAGCCTCGACCAGGTCATCGGCGTGAGCGTGAGCTACGACGGCGCACTACTGCACTCCCTGCGCCAGCAGTTTATTGATGCTGTAAGAAACACCTTCGGGAAACAACTGGATGGGATGGCAGACGAGACCGCTGCAGGGGAACTGTATCTCGACTCTTTAGCTGTGCATCACTCTGCACAGGGACAAGGGATTGCAACGGCTCTGCTGAATGCCACCGCTGAAAAGGCGCAGCAGATGGGCGCAGGTCCTTTGGGACTGTTGGTAGATACGGGCAACCCACGGGCAGAGCAACTGTATCTGCGCTGCGGATTCAAGCAGGTGGGCACCAACCGCTGGGGTGGACACGACATGAAACACTTACAACGATGAAAAAAAATATCCTACTCCTTATGGCAGCACTGCTACTCTGCATGCCTGCCATCACACAAACCGTATTTACCCATCCTTGGAAGGGAAAACGAGTGGCCTATTTTGGCGACTCCATCACCGACCCTCGCAACAAGGCATCAGTAACAAAATACTGGGGATTTCTGCACAACTGGCTGGGCATCACGCCATACGTTTACGGCGTCAGTGGCAGACAGTGGAACGACATTCCACGCCAAGCCGACCTGCTGAAGAAAGAACATGGCGACGAGGTGGATGCTATCTTGATACTGATGGGCACCAATGATTACAACAATGCGGTGCCCCTGGGCAGATGGTTTACAGAAACAGCCGAAAATGTGGAGTATGGACATGGCTACGAGAAGCGCATAGAGACACGCATGAAACGACAGCCTGAGATGAACGATGCCACCTACCGCGGTCGTATCAACATTGCATTGGACAAGGTGAAGCGAATGTTTCCCAACAAGCAGATTGTGCTGCTCACCCCCATTCACCGCTCGGGCTTCTATGCCAATGCCAAGAACTGGCAGTGCACCGAAGAATATATGAACCGCTGCGGAGAGTATTTAGACGCCTATGTAGAGGCTGTAAAGGAGGCTGGAAACATCTGGGCCGTGCCAGTGATAGACCTCAATGCCACCTGTGGCTTGTTTCCCCTGATGGACGAGCATGCCACATTCTTTAAAGATGCCAATACCGACCGCCTGCACCCCAACGACAAGGGACACGAGCGAATGGCAAAGACGCTGATGTACCAACTGCTTGCCCTGCCCTGCAATTTCTGATAAATAAACACACACAATATAGAAAAGATGAAAATAGGACTATTTGTTCCCTGCTACGTGGATGCCATCTATCCCGAGGTGGGGATTGCCACCTATAAGCTACTTACCCATTTAGGACTGGAGGTGGATTATCCAATGAACCAGACCTGCTGCGGGCAACCTATGGCCAATGCTGGTTTTCAAACAAAAGCCCAGAAGATGGCCGCCGATTTTGACGAGATGTTCAAACCATTCGACTATGTGGTGGCACCATCTGCCAGTTGTGCGGCCTTTGTCAAGTTGCACCATCCCCACCTGCTGCACGGCAAGCAAGAGTGCAGTGCCGCCAAGAGGGTGATGGATGTGGTGGAGTTTCTGCACGATGTACTCAAGGTGACCTCCCTGCCGGGCAAATTTCCCCATGTGGTCAGTGTGCATAACTCTTGCCACGGCGTGCGTGAACTGGGACTTTCATCGCCCAGCGAGCGCAACATCCCCATGTATTCCAAGATAAAAGACCTGCTACAACTGGTAGAAGGTATCACGGTGAAAGAGCCCGAGCGCCCCGATGAGTGCTGTGGCTTTGGCGGCATGTTCTCTATAGAAGAGCCTGCCGTATCTGTGCAGATGGGCAAGGACAAATTGAAGCGCCACATGGCAACGGGTGCAGAATTTATCACCGGACCCGACTCCTCGTGCCTGATGCACATGCAGGGTGTGGCAAAGCGCGAGCAAATGCCCATACAGTTTATTCACGTAGTACAGATTCTTTCCGCAGGATTATGAGCACATTACACAGTAAAGCCGCTGCCGAGTTCCAGAAGAACAGTCAGAAAGCAGCATGGCACGATGAGACATTCTGGTCGGTACGCACCAAAAGAGACATACAAGCCAAAGGACTGGATGAATGGGAGCAGCTGAGAGAAACAGCCAGCAACATCAAGAAGCACACCATCACCCACTTAGACGAGTATCTGGAACAGTTTGCCAGCAATGCCGAGAAAAACGGCGTCATAGTGCACTGGGCAAAGGATGCAGAAGAGTTCAACGCCACCGTACTTGCCATACTGAAGGAACATGGAGTGAAAAAGATGGTAAAGAGCAAGTCGATGCTCACCGAGGAATGTGAGATGAACCCCTATTTGGAGCAGCACGGTATCGATGTGGTGGAAACCGACTTAGGAGAACGCATCATCCAACTGATGCACTCCAAGCCCAGCCACATCGTGATGCCTGCCATCCATATCACCCAAGAGGAAGTGGGACACCTGTTTGAAGACAAACTGAAGTCAGAGCCAGGCAACTACGACCCCACCTACCTCACCTACTGCGCACGCATGAGCCTGCGCAACGAGTTTATGACCGCAGGAGCAGGCATGACAGGAGCCAACTTTGGAGTGGCTGCCACAGGCGACATCGTGGTATGCACCAACGAGGGCAATGCCGACATGAGCACCTCTATGCCCAAATTGCACATTGCAGCCATGGGATTGGAGAAGATTGTACCCGACTACCGTTCCTTGGCAGTGTTCCAGCGTTTGCTATGCCGCTGTGGCACAGGTCAGCCCACCACCACCTTTACTTCGCATTTCAGGAAAGCCAGACCGGGTGCTGAGATGCACATCATTCTGGTGGACAACGGCAGAAGCGACATCATTGCCAATGCAGAGCACTGGGAGTCGCTCAAGTGCATCCGCTGTGGTGCCTGTATGAACACGTGCCCGGTATATCGCCGTTCCGGAGGCTATTCCTACACCTATTTTATCCCCGGTCCTATAGGCATCAATCTGGGAATGTTGCGCAACAAGAAAAAATATACCGACAATGTGAGTGCCTGCTCGCTCTGCTGCTCGTGCGATAACGTGTGCCCAGCCAAGGTGAACCTTTCTGAACAGATTTATCGCTGGCGACAGGAGCTTGACTCTTTGGGCAAGGCCGACTGCATGAAAAAAGCAATGAGCAATGGTATGAAGGTGCTTTTCGACCATCCCTCACTCTATCGCACCGCCCTCAAGTTTGCACCTTGGGCCAACCATGCCCCACGGTTTGCCATATACAACAGTCTGAATGGCTGGGGAGAAGGGCGAGAGCTGCCCGTCTTTGCAAAACAGTCATTCCATGAATGGTGGAAAAACAAAA
>CALZNR010000047.1 GCA_945827565.1 uncultured Prevotella sp. | reverse complement strand
AACGCAAGAACGACGGTTTGTATAAGGTATTCGCAGAGAATTTCCCTATCACCGACACAAGAAATAACTTCGTGCTTGAGTTCTTGGATTACTATATCGACCCGCCCAGATACACCATCGACGAGTGCTTGGAGCGTGGACTGACCTATAGTGTACCCTTGAAGGCCAAGTTGAAACTTTATTGCACAGACCCCGATCACGAGGATTTTGAACCGGTGGTTCAGGATGTATTCCTTGGCCCTATTCCCTACATGACAGCCAACGGTACCTTTGTTATCAATGGCGCTGAGCGTGTGGTGGTATCGCAGTTGCACCGTTCGCCTGGCGTATTCTTTGGTCAGAGTGTACATGCCAACGGCACCAAACTCTATTCTGCACGTATCATCCCATTCAAGGGTTCGTGGATTGAGTTTGCCACCGACATCAACAACGTGATGTATGCCTACATCGACCGTAAGAAGAAATTGCCAGTGACCACTCTGTTGCGTGCCATCGGTTTTGAAACCGATAAGGAGATTCTGCAGATTTTCGATCTGGCAGAAGAGGTGAAGGTGAACAAGGCAAACCTGAAGAAGGTGCTCGGTGCCAAGTTGGCAGCTCGCGTGCTGAAGAGCTGGAATGAGGACTTTGCTGATGAAGATACCGGCGAAGTTGTTTCTATTGAGCGAAACGAGGTGATCATGGACCGTGAGACGGAGATTACCGAGGAGAATATGATGGACATCTTAGAGAGCGGTGCGCAGACCATCCTGGTACACAAGGATGAGAGTTTGGCACAAGACTTCTCTATCATCTTCAACACCTTGCAGAAAGATCCCAGCAACTCTGAGAAGGAGGCCGTGCTGTATATCTACCGCCAGTTGCGTAATGCCGATCCCGCTGATGATGCTTCGGCACGTGAGGTGATACAGAACCTGTTCTTCTCTGACAAGAGATACGACCTGGGTGATGTGGGTAGATACAGAATCAACAAGAAGTTGGAGCTGAACACTGAAATGGATGTGCGTGTGCTCACCAAGGAGGACATCATCGAGATTATCAAGTATCTCATCCAGTTGATCAACTCCAAAGCCGCTGTAGATGATATCGACCACCTGTCTAACCGCCGTGTGAGAACCGTGGGTGAGCAGTTGAGCAACCAGTTCTCTATCGGTTTGGCACGTATGAGCAGAACTATCCGTGAGCGCATGAACGTGCGTGACAACGAGGTGTTTGCTCCCACCGACCTTATCAATGCCAAGACTATTTCGAGCGTTATCAACTCGTTCTTTGGCACCAACCCCTTGTCGCAGTTCATGGACCAGACCAACCCTCTGGCAGAGGTGACCCACAAGCGTCGTCTGTCTGCATTGGGTCCTGGCGGTCTGACGCGTGACCGTGCAGGCTTTGAGGTGCGCGACGTGCACTATACACACTATGGTCGTCTGTGTCCTATCGAGAGTCCTGAAGGTCCTAACATCGGACTTATCTCTTCGCTCTGCGTGTATGCCAAGATCAATGAGCTCGGCTTTATCGAGACACCTTACCGCAAAGTGGAGAACGGTGTAGCCAATCTGGACAACGAGAATGTGGTATATCTCACCGCTGAAGAGGAGGAAGAGCATATCATTGGTCAGGGAAATGCTCCGCTCAATGATGATGGTACCTTTATCCGTGATGTGGTGAAGTGTCGTCAGGATGCAGATTTCCCCGTGGTGCCTCCCACAGAAGTGGATTTGATGGACGTTTCGCCACAGCAGATAGCCTCTATTGCTGCATCGCTCATCCCCTTCTTGGAGCACGATGATGCCCACCGTGCACTCATGGGTTCTAACATGATGCGCCAGGCTGTGCCTCTGCTTCACAATGAAGCTCCTATCGTGGGAACAGGTATAGAGAAACAGGTGTGCGAAGACTCACGCACCATGATTACTGCAGAGACCGATGGCGTGGTGGAATATGTGGATGCCACTACTATCCGTGTGCTCTACGACCGCACTGAAGACGAGGACTTTGTGAGTTTTGAACCCGCCCTGCGCGAGTATCGCATTCCTAAGTTCCGCAGAACCAACCAGAATATGACCATCGACCTTCGTCCTATCTGTACCAAGGGACAGCGTGTGAAGAAGGGCGATATCCTTACCGAGGGATATGCTACCGAAAACGGAGAATTGGCACTGGGTAGAAACCTGCTCGTGGCCTACATGCCTTGGAAGGGATATAACTACGAGGATGCCATTGTGCTTAATGAGCGTATTGTGCGTGAAGATGTGCTCACCTCTGTGCATGTGGATGAATTCTCACTCGACGTGCGTGAGACCAAACGCGGCTTGGAAGAGTTTACCAGCGATATTCCCAATGTGAGCGAAGAGGCAACCAAGGACCTTGATGATAATGGTATCATTCGTGTGGGTGCCCGTGTGGAGCCCGGTGACATCCTCATTGGTAAGATTTCTCCCAAGGGAGAGAGTGACCCCTCGCCCGAAGAGAAACTGCTGCGTGCCATCTTTGGTGACAAGGCTGGCGACGTGAAGGATTCTTCGCTCAAGGCCAATCCCTCTCTCTCGGGTGTGGTTATCGACAAGAAACTCTTTGCACGTGCCATCAAGACCCGTCAGACCAAGCAGCATGACAAGGTGGTGCTGGCAAAGATTGACGAGGAGTATGCAGCCAAGGGCGATGACCTGAAGGACATCTTGGTGGATAAGTTGCTCACCCTCACCGAAGGAAAGGTGTCGCAGGGCATCAAAGACTACAGTGGTGCAGAGATTATCACCAAGGGTAGCAAGTTTACAATGACCAACTTGAAGAATCTGGAATACAGCGATATACAGATAAGTCAGTGGACCGACGACGAGCATACCAACGACCTCATCGCCAAGTTGATTATCAACTACATGAAGAAGTACAAACTGCTTGATGCCGAGATGAAGCGCAAGAAGTTTGCCATCACCATTGGCGATGAACTTCCCTCGGGTATCCTGCAGATGGCAAAGGTTTATATTGCCAAGAAGCGTAAGATTGGTGTGGGAGATAAGTTGGCTGGACGTCACGGAAACAAGGGTATCGTGTCTAAGGTGGTGCGCCAGGAGGACATGCCGTTCTTGGAAGACGGACGCCCTGTGGATTTGGTGCTCAACCCTCTGGGTGTGCCCTCTCGTATGAACTTGGGTCAGATTTTCGAGGCTATCCTCGGTGCTGCCGGTAAGCGTCTGGGTGTGAAGTTTGCCACTCCTATCTTTGATGGAGCCAAACTGGAGGATTTGGCAGAGTGGACCGACAAGGCAGGTCTGCCCCATCTGTGCTCAACCCACCTTTATGACGGTGAGACAGGAGAGCGTTTCGACCAGCCCGCCACCGTAGGTATTACCTACTTCCTTAAATTGGGACACATGGTGGAAGACAAGATGCACGCTCGTTCCATTGGTCCGTACTCGCTCATTACCCAGCAGCCCCTTGGAGGTAAGGCACAGTTTGGTGGACAGCGTTTTGGAGAAATGGAGGTTTGGGCACTTGAGGCTTTCGGAGCCAGTCATGTGCTTCAAGAGATATTGACCATCAAGTCAGACGATGTGGTAGGCCGCAGCAAGGCATACGAGGCCATCGTCAAAGGTGAGCCGATGCCTACTCCCGGTATTCCCGAGTCGCTCAACGTGTTGCTGCACGAGTTGAAGGGACTTGGTTTGAGTGTTACCCTGGATTAAACCCATCGATAAAAACAATCAAAGACTATGGCTTTTAAAAAAGATATAAAGATAAAGAGCAATTTCACCAAGATAACCATTGGACTGGCTTCTCCTGAAGAGGTGCTGGAAAACTCGTTTGGTGAAGTAACAAAACCTGAGACCATCAACTACCGTACCTACAAGCCCGAGCGTGATGGACTGTTTTGCGAGCGTATCTTCGGTCCTACCAAGGACTTTGAGTGCGCCTGCGGAAAATACAAGCGCATACGCTACAAGGGTATAGTGTGCGACCGATGCGGTGTGGAAGTGACCGAGAAGAAGGTGCGTCGTGAGCGCACTGGTCATATCGAGTTGGTGGTACCCGTGGCACATATCTGGTACTTCCGTTCACTGCCCAACAAGATGGGCTACCTGCTTGGACTGCCTACCAAGAAACTCGATGCCATCATCTATTATGAGCGTTATGTGGTGATACAGCCGGGTATTTTGGCTGGTCGCACCGATGCTGAGGGCAATCCCCTGTTGGGTTCCAATGCCTACGACCTTTTGTCGGAAGATGAATACAACGACTTGCTCGACAACGTGGTGCCCGCAGAAAACGACCTGCTGGAAGACAGCGACCCCAATAAGTTCATCGCCAAGATGGGTGCAGAGGCCATCTATGACCTCCTGGCCCGTCTGGACCTCGACACCCTGTCGTATGAACTGCGCGACCGTGCCAATTCAGACTCTTCCGTACAGCGTAAGAACGAGGCACTGAAGCGTCTGCAGGTGGTAGAGGCCTTCCGCTCAAGCAAGGAAATCAACAAGCCCGAGTGGATGATTCTCAAGATTATCCCCGTCATACCTCCCGAGCTGCGCCCCTTGGTGCCCCTGGATGGCGGCCGCTTTGCCACATCCGACCTCAACGACCTCTATCGTCGTGTCATCATCCGCAACAACCGCTTGAAGAGACTGATTGAGATCAAGGCTCCCGAAGTGATTCTTCGCAACGAGAAACGTATGTTGCAGGAGGCTGTTGACAGCTTGTTTGACAACTCACGAAAGGGCAGTGCAGTGAAGAGCGAGAGCAACCGTCCGCTGAAATCTCTGTCAGACTCTCTCAAAGGCAAGGCAGGACGATTCCGTCAGAACTTGCTGGGTAAGCGTGTTGACTACTCTGCCCGTTCGGTAATTGTGGTGGGTCCTGAGTTGAAGATGGGTGAGTGCGGTCTGCCCAAGTTGATGGCAGCCGAACTGTACAAGCCATTTATCATCCGCAAGTTGATAGAACGTGGCATCGTGAAAACGGTGAAGAGCGCCAAGAAGATTGTTGATCGCCGTGAGCCCGTTATCTGGGACATTCTGGAGAATGTGATGAAGGGTCATCCTGTGTTGCTCAACCGTGCACCTACACTGCACCGTCTGGGTATCCAGGCATTCCAGCCCAAACTCATCGAGGGTAAGGCCATCCAGTTGCATCCATTGGCATGTACTGCATTCAACGCCGACTTTGACGGTGACCAGATGGCTGTGCATTTGCCCTTGAGCAATGAGGCCATCCTCGAAGCACAGATTCTGATGCTGCAGAGCCACAATATCCTTAACCCTGCCAACGGTGCTCCTATCACAGTGCCCTCGCAGGATATGGTGCTCGGACTCTATTATATCACAAAGATACGTCCCGGAGCCAAGGGAGAGGGACTGACCTTCTACGGTCCGGAAGAGGCTATCATTGCCAACAATGAGGGCAAGTGTGACTTGCATGCTCAGATTAAGGTGATGGTAGATGACCTTGATGAAAACGGCAACCCCATCAAACATCTTGTGGAGACTTCTGTGGGTCGTGTGATTGTCAATGGCATCATCCCCGATGCTGTGGGCTATGTGAACAAGATTATCTCTAAGAAGAGTCTGCGCGACATTATTGCCGATGTAATCAAGACTGTGGGATTTGCCGAGGCATGTGAGTTCCTCGACGGTATCAAGAACCTTGGTTACCGTATGGCATACGTGGCAGGTCTTTCGTTCAACCTCGACGACATCATCATCCCGAAGGAAAAGGCAGATTTGGTGGCACGCGGAAATGAAGAGGTGCGCCAGATTACCGAAAACTATAACATGGGATTCATCACCGACACAGAGCGTTATAATCAGGTTATCGATACATGGACGCACATCAACAACGACTTGGGCAATGTGCTGATGAAGGAGATGACCGAGGCCGACCAGGGATTCAATGCAGTGTTTATGATGCTTGATTCTGGAGCTCGTGGTTCTAAGGACCAGATCCGTCAGTTGTCGGGTATGCGTGGTTTGATGGCAAAACCGCAGAAAGCAGGTGCCGAGGGTGCACAGATTATTGAAAACCCCATCTTGTCTAACTTCAAGGAGGGTATGTCTGTGCTGGAGTACTTTATCTCTACCCACGGTGCACGTAAGGGTCTTGCCGATACTGCCATGAAGACGGCAGACGCAGGTTATCTGACCCGTCGTTTGGTGGATGTGTCGCACGATGTGATTATCAATGAGGAAGACTGTGGAACACTGCGTGGTTTGGTTTGCACAGCCCTGAAGAATGGTGATGAGGTAATCTCTACTCTCTCAGAGCGCATCCTGGGTCGTGTGTCTGTACACGATATCATCCACCCCACCACAGGAGAACTTATTGTGGCAGCCGGTGAAGAGATTACCGAGTCGGTGGCGCAGGCCATTGAAGATTCACCCATCGAGAGTGTGGAAATCCGTTCGGTACTCACTTGCGAGAGCAAGCATGGTGTCTGCATGAAGTGCTATGGCCGCAACCTTGCCACCCGCAAGATGGTGCAGAAGGGTGAGGCAGTGGGTGTGATTGCTGCACAAGCTATTGGTGAGCCTGGTACACAGTTGACCCTCCGTACCTTCCACGCCGGTGGTGTGGCTGCCAACGCAGCTGCCAATGCCAGCATTGTGGCAAAGAACGAGAGTTTGCTCGAGTTTGAGGAGTTGCGCGTCGTGCCGTTTGATGAGGATGGCAGAGCCTGCGAGATGGTGGTGAGCCGTTTGGGTGAAGTGCGCTTCGTGGATCCCCGTACCAATATTGTGCTCTCTACCATGAACGTGCCCTACGGTTCGGTGCTCTATCACAAGCAGGGTGATGTGGTGGCCAAGGGTGAGAAGATTGCCCAGTGGGACCCCTTCAACGCTGTCATCGTTACAGAATATGCAGGTGTATTGAAGTTCAACGATGTGATAGAGGGTGTAACCTTCCGTTCAGAGACCGACGAAACGACTGGTTTGACTGAGAAGATTATCACTGAGTCGAAGGATAAGTCAAAGGTGACCACCTGTGATATTATCAACGCTAAAGGTGAGAAGATAGGAACCTACAACTTCCCCGTGGGCGGTCATATCGTGGTGGAAGACGGTCAGACAGTGAAGACAGGTGAAACGCTCGTCAAGATTCCTCGTGTGGCAGTGAAGGGTGGTGACATTACCGGAGGTCTGCCCCGTGTTACCGAGCTCTTTGAGGCACGTAATCCGTCCAACCCCGCTGTGGTTTCCGAAATCGATGGCGAGGTGACTATGGGCAAGGTGAAGCGTGGCAACCGCGAGATTATCGTTACCTCCAAGACGGGTGAACAGCGTAAGTATCTTGTTTCGCTCGGTAAGCAGATTCTGGTACAGGAGCACGATGCCGTGCGTGCAGGTACACCCCTCTCTGACGGTGTGATTACGCCTGCCGACATCCTTGCCATCAAGGGCCCCACAGCCGTGCAAGAGTATATTGTAAACGAGGTGCAAGACGTGTATCGCCTGCAGGGTGTGAAGATCAATGACAAGCACTTTGAAATTATTGTGCGTCAGATGATGCGAAAGGTTCAGATCAATGAACCTGGCGACACCTCGTTCTTGGAACAGGAGGTGGTGGATAAGCTCGACTTCAACGAGGAGAACGACCGTATATGGGGCAAGAAGGTGGTTACTGATGCTGGCGACAGCGAGAACCTGAAACCCGGTCAGATTGTTACCGCACGCAAGTTGCGCGACGAGAACTCTTCGCTCAAACGTCGTGACCTGAAGTTGGTGACCGTGCGTGATGCCGTACCTGCCACATCTACTCAGATACTGCAGGGTATTACCCGTGCTGCATTGCAGACCAAGAGCTTTATGTCGGCCGCATCGTTCCAGGAAACCACCAAGGTGCTCAACGAGGCTGCCATCCGTGGCAAGGTAGATCGCCTGGAGGGTATGAAGGAGAACGTTATCTGCGGTCACCTTATCCCCGCTGGTACCGGTCTGCGTGAGTTCGATAAGATTATCGTGGGTTCCAAGGAGGAGTACGAGCGTATTCAGGCGAACCGCAAGAACGTGCTCGACTTTGCTGGAGAGAACGGTGAGAACGTGGAAGAAAAGGAATAAATCTTTGAAGGTATAGGTACGGATGAGCACTCCTCATCCACCCCTATACCATCTGGATAAACAAAAAAAAACCGCAACAATCCATGGTGGTTGTTGCGGCTTTTTTTTTATTGCAAGTGTGCAGAACAGTGAAAGGATTTCTGCGGATTACCATGCAGCATTGAT
>CALZNR010000046.1 GCA_945827565.1 uncultured Prevotella sp. | reverse complement strand
GCCGATATATCGTTCATGTTGTTGGTGTTCTTCTTGGTAACTACCTCGCTCGACAGTGAGACAGGACTGATGAAACGACTGGCAGAGCCCGAAGATGAGGATGCAAAGGAGGTGAAGGTGGAGAAACGTGACGGACTGGATTTGAGCATCGACGCCAAAAATGTCCTCTGGTGCGATGGAAAGGTGTCATCAGTACAGCAGTTGTCGGGTTTCTTTGAAAAGCAGTTGACGGCCAATCCGCACATACTTGTCAGCATACAGGTGCATCCCGATGCCGACTACGACTCTTATTTTCAGTTGCAGCATAGTCTTTCCCTTGTCTATCAGCAGGTGCGTAACAAGGCGGCTCTGCGTCGCTTTGGCAAGCCGTTGAAGAAATGTTCTGCCGAAGAGAAGAAATGGGTGGTGAAAAACTATCCGCAGCGGATCATAGAAACGGTGCAGGAAACCGAGAAAGGAGAAACTCCATGAGCCTGTTTCGTCGTCAGCGACGCATGATGCCTGGTTTGAATACTGCTTCCATGCCCGACTTGGTGTTCACCGTTCTCTTCTTTTTTATGATTGTGACCCACCTGCACGAGGTGCCCGAGCGGGTGGACTATGATGCCCCCGATGCCGAGAAGTTAGACAAGTTGCGCAGCAAGCCCTCGGTGGTTTATCTGTATGTGGGAACGGCGGAGCAGCCCGATGGCACCACAGCCACTGCTTATCAGGTGAACGATCGCATGGTGCGCTTGAACCATATAGCCGAGGCGGTGGCAGATGAGCGCAAGGCCATGAGCAGTGAAGACCGACAGCAGATGGTGGTGTGCATCAAGGCCGACCTGCATACCAAGATGGAAACCATCAGTGCGGTGAAGGAGCAATTGCGCAAGGCGGGTGCCTTGAAAATACAGTATTCAGCCGACCTGAAACGTAAGTAGGCAGAAACATTCACTACTTTTGTGGTCAGTTGCATGGCATTTACATGGAAATTGTAACCGTTTGTTGCTCTTTTCCTTATGATTTGTTGCAACTATCCCTTTTTTTTGATAACTTTGCAAAACAACTTACCATAAATAAACCATAGATATGGCATCTCAAAGACTTGACAAGTTAGATAAACAGATTCTGAAGCTGATTGCAGACGATGCTCGTATTCCATTCCTTGAGGTGGCAAGAGCGTGCAATGTGAGTGGTGCGGCTATCCATCAGAGAATACAAAAATTGTCTAATTGCGGTATCCTCAAAGGCTCGCAGTTTGTCATCGACCCCGAGAAGATTGGTTATGAAACATGCGCCTATATCGGATTGAACTTGAAGAATCCTGAGAAGTTTGATACCGTGGTAGAGGAACTCAAGAATATCCCGGAAGTGGTGGAATGTCACTACACCACGGGCGATTTTGACTTGTTCATCAAAATCTATGCGGTGAACAACCATCACCTGCTCAATATTATCCACGACAAGCTGCAACCCCTTGGGTTGTCTCGCAGCGAAACCATCATCTCGTTCAATTCTGCCATCAACCGTCAGTTGTCTATTGCCGGTATTCCTGTTGCCGATGAAGACGATATAGACGAATGATTTCTTTTGATACGCCTTCTCACTTCACGTTTGCGTCGTATGCTCTGCATGCGGCGCAATATATTTTTATGGGCTGTAACCATCTGAAAACGATACACACCAGCTGCCAGTAGGATGTAGGCTGCCAACTGAATCCACAGGGCGATACATTCCGTGCGTATGTCGCCCACTGTGGCTCCCATGGTGTTTGCCCTCACAAAGGCGCGGATGGCAAAGGTGGATGGAAACAGTGCCGAAACAGACTGCCAGAACCAGGGAATATTGCTCTGTGGCCACGACACTCCTGAAACAAAGAGCAGGGGCACCGACATGAACACCACCAGCAGCAACACGTTCTCTCGATAGCGGATGAGGCACGACACCGTGATGCCAAAGAAGATGCAGGCGGGAATGTAGGGCAGCAGAATGGCGCACAGTTCCAGTCCGCCGGCAAGGTTTACAAAATGGAAAAAGCGGGGCACTAACAGCAGTAGATAGGCAGCCAGCACCGCATAAATCATATAGTAGCACAGCGCCTTGCCTGCCAGCAGGGTGCTTATGCCATAGCCCTTGCGCCTGTAGGGAATAAGATGACCGTAACTGTTGCTCTCGCGTGCTGTTCCAGCAGCCAGTCCAATACCCAGTACCATCGTTTGCTGCAATATCAGTATCAGAACTCCCGGCAGAATAAAGTTGCCATAGCCTCCTGTGGGATTGAACATGCTCACCTCTTCCACCTTCAGCGGAGCGGCGGTCAGCTCGTCTTCCCGTTGGGTGGTGTTGCCTGCCATTGCCACGGTCAGCCTGCTGTTTATCTGTTGTGCCGTCACCGTTGCAGTTTGGAACACTGCCTTGTAATACAGCATCAGTCCCATATCGCAATACACGTGTATGGTGGCTTGTTGGTGCCTGTTCAGTCTTTTCTCAAAGTCGCTTGGAATATAGTAGATGCCTTTCACTTTCTGCTGGTCCATCAGCAGTCTGGCCTGTTCCATATCGGTGGCATGGCTCACCACGTTCACATCGGCAGAGGCATCGCACTGGCGTGTGAACTCCCTCGAGGTGTGGCTGCGACAGTGGTCCACCACAACCACGGGCACCTCTCTCACCACCTCATTGTTGTATATCCAGGAGTAGAGCAGGGGATAGAGCAGGGGCACCAGCACAAAGAAGATGAGCACACCCTGGTCTTTGGGGATGGCTTTCATCTCCTCTCTCCATATATTACAGATGTGTTGGATGCGTTGCACAAGGGTGTTCATATTGCTCTCGGATGTGTTTATATGTTTCTTTTTCTGTGTCCTCTCACTGTTTCTTTGTCGTGTCTATACCGTTGTTCTCATGCTGTGTTCCAGTGTGCTAAAGCAGGTATTTGTATTCCAGCATAGAGCGTTTCAGCAGGCGCAGGGTGAGCACTGGAAGCAGGGCAAAGGCAAGCAATGCTGTCAGGTGATACCACACGCTCATCAGCGAATAGTCGTTGAACACGGTGGCTTGGTAGAGCATAAAGTAGTGGCGCAGCGGAAATAGCCACGACAATGCCTGTAGTGGACTGTCCATTGCTGAAACGGGAAAGGCAGAGCCCACCATAGAGAAGCTGAGCACGCCCCACAGCGAGCACACGCTCATGCTCATGCGCATGGAGGGCATGATGGAAAACATGAAGATACCAAACCCCTGTGCTGCCACTACAGCCAAGGCACCCAGAAGCAGGATATGCAGGATGCCTCCCGGACAGGGAAAGTGCAGGATGCCGAACACATACGCCATGTAGGCATACATCACACAGAGAAACACCAGCGTCTGTGGCAGTATCTTCCCTGCCAGTGCCAGCGCCATGTTGCCGCCTGCCATGTGCAGCCACGACTTGCTGTCGCCAAATTTCAGTTCGGTGCCGATGGAGTAAGGGGTGATGAGAAAGATGAACAGCATCAGCACGCCTGGTATCAGCATGGTGGAGAGATAGATGTTATAGTTGGTCCATGGGTTTGACAGCGGATGCAGGTCTATCACAATGGGTTGCAGCAGCGCCTGTGCCTGTTTGTCGGTGGCACCCTTGGCAGTGAGCACGCTCTTGCCCACGGCGGCAGCACCGAGTGTAGAGATGGTTTTGAGATCACGAAAGAGCAATGAGCCTGCTGTAAGACAGGTCATGCTGTAATAGAACGAAACTTGGGGTTGGCGCGAGGCAAGTAATTGCTCGGTGGTACCTTTCGGAAAATAGAGAAAGGCGTAAATCTCGTTTTGCTGCATGGCCTTGCGTGCCTGCTCCACGCTGTTATAGTGAGCCACCACCTTTGACGATTGGAAGGCATCAAGCATGCGTGTGAGTTTGCGTGTGGTTGCAGTATTGTCTGCATCCACCACTCCCACAGGCATGTTGGTGGGTTGTCCGTCGCCCATCAGTGTGGTGAAGAATACCATCACTATCAGCGGAAACCCTATCATGCAAAAGCCATACATAGGGTTCTTGAGCAGTCGGCGAACCTCGCGTTGTATCAGTGCTATCAGCGTACTCATCTCTTCAGTACCAGCGACATTCCCGGGCGTAAGCCTTCAATTTTCTGGGTGGGTCGTGCTTTCACCTCAAAGGTTTTCAGGTCGTACTGTCCGTTTGCTTTGGTGGCTTTCCACACGGCATAGCTGCCTTGATCCTTGATGGCATATACCGCCATCTCTATCTCCTTGTTGAAGGCAGGCAGATATACCTTCAGCACATCTCCCGTCTTGATGCCGTTGAGCTGGTCTTCCCGGATATTGAAGGTGCCCCACATCTCGTCGAGTACCGAGATGTTCATAATGGGCGAGCCTGTGCCCACCAGTTCTCCCAGTTTGGGGAATATCTCGCTCACCTCTCCCTCTTTCTGTGCCGTTTGTATGGTTTCGTAGATGTATGAGTTCACTTCCTGCACGGCACCTTTGGCCCTGTTCACCTGTGCCTGTGCCGCCATTTTCTCCTCTTGTCTGGCTCCGTTCACAGCCATGGTGTATTGGCTTTGTGCCGCCTTTACCTGTGCCTCCATAGCTTTGTATTGTGCAAAGGCTTCGTCTCTTTTCTGTTCGCTCATCACCCCCTCGTCATACAGTCGCTGCACACGCTTGTACGATTTTTCGGCTATCTCGGCTCCGGCCTTGGCCTGTTGCAGCATCTGGAAGGCGGTGGCAATCTGTTCTCTGCGTGCTCCGTTGCGTGCCATCAGGTCCATGGCGGTGGCGGCATCCTCTGCACTCTGTGCCTGTTGCATCTTGGCCCTCACCTCTGGAGCGTCGATGATGGCAAGGGTGTCGCCCTTCTTCACGTAGTCGCCCTCTTTCACACAGAGCTCCAGTATTCTTCCAGGCACCTTGCTCGACACCCTGTACTCTGTCACTTCCACCTGTCCCTGAATCACTTCCTCCTCGTTTCCAATGGTCAGAAAGCCTATCAGAGCCACGATACCTACCACGGCAGTAAAGCAAAGCACTGCCAGGAGAATGTTGTTATGTTGTGTTTTTTCAGACATTGTTGTTCCTTGTTTAATTGTTGTAGGGTGGATGATGCAACTCCACCGGCAGTTTTATTGTAGTATTCCTTTCGCTTTTTTCAGGTTGGTGCGGCTCAGTATCAGCTCTATCTCTGCGTCTATCTTTTGGGAGTGGGCTTGCAGCCATGCTGTCTGAGCCTCCATCACCGTGGTGCTTTGCATCACTCCCTCTCTGAATCCTATGTTGGCACAGCGCAGGTTTTCTTCAGCCCGCTTGCAACTTGTCTTTGCCAGTGCCAGTTTTTTCTCTGCCTCGCTCACTTTGAAGGTGCTTTGGCTCACCTGCAGATCCACCTTCTCGCGTGCTTCGTCCAGTTCCATCTGTGCCATGGCGGTGGCATTTTTCGATGCTCTCACCTTGTAGGTCACATCGCCCCAGTTGAACACGGGCACGCACACCAGTACACCGATGTTCCATATCCCTGCAAACTCACGCTGAAAACCGTTATATACGTTGGGGTTGGTCATAGAGTACGAGCCTGTCAGCATCACCTTGGGCAGGTAGCCTGCCTTTGCCATTCGTGTGGTTTGGTGCCCCATGTCTATGGTGTTTTGCAACATTCTCAGTTCGGGGCGCATGGTGTGCCAGGTGTTTTCTGCCGTGCTGTTCAGGTCGGTGGTCAGCGTCAAGGTGGTGTTTGTGGTCTTGTCGCTTTTCTCATCTTCCAGCTCAATGTTCTCGTTGACGGGTATGCCACACAGTTGGCACAGCATCATCTTTGCCAGTGTCAGTCCGTCGTTCACCTGTAGCAGTGTCATCTCAGCCTCGTTTTGCTTCACCTCCACACTCAGTCCTTCCGAGCGTGTGGCCACTCCTTCGGCAATCATCTTCTGCACATCGCCGTTGAGTTTCTTTATCAGGGCAAGATAGCTTTCTGCCAGTCGTTGTTTGTTGCGTAGCGACACCACCATCCAGTAGGCCTGTTCGGTATCATAGAGTGTGTTTTGTCTCACTGCCTCGGTACTGTTGGCTGCCATTTCTTCACCAAGGTCGGCCATTTTGTTCATTGCAGTGATACTACCTCCCATGTACAGGGGCATGGTGGCCATGACGCTACCGGCAAAGATATGGCGGGTGTTGGTGTGGAAGCCATCCACAATGCCAGCCCCCTCGGCGTTGAGTATTGCCTCGAGCCCGCCTATGCTGCCCCCCATGCTGTTCATGTAGTGCTGCATGTTGCTGCCCAGGTTGCTGAAGTGCTGTTTCTGCTGGTCGCTGAGGATAGACACCTCTTTACTCGAAAACAGATAGCCACCCACCATGTTCACATGGGGCAGGTATTTGGTGCGTGCCGATTTGCGCAGGTTCTTGCTCATCTCCTGCTTTATCTTGGCGGCACCCAATTGTTTGTTGTTGCTCAGGGCCATGTGCAGGCAGCTGTCGAGCGTAAGTATGCGCTGTGCCTGTAACCCTGTGGTGCCTGCCAGCAGTGCCCACAGCATCAGCAACCGTGTGCTCCATGCGAAAGAGGGGTGCAGTAATTGGAATCTCTTCATAGGTTGGATGAATAAGTTCAGACTGCTGTAATACGATGCTATTTAAAGGTGAAGGTGCGTGAACCTATGGCATGTCCGTCGGCAAAGATGCTCACGTTGTAGGTGCCTGCGCTCAGAAACTCGTTCACGTTCCAGTAGGTGATAACCTGCAGTTCCTCGCCCGTGTATTCCATAGAGCGCTTCATAGAGTAGGTCAGTTGCTTGTTTTCGTATTCAAAGGTGCCGCCACCGTTGAGCACTTCTCCCGTGGGTTTGGTTATTCTCACAAAGAAGGTGCGCACACCGTTGGCTGCTGTTACGTTGCGTGCAATGCTGAAGGATACCTCAATGGTTTTGCAGTCCTTGATTTTCTTGGCTGTTTTCTGTCGTTTGTTCTTCAGCAGCATGTTGATATTGGTGGCATCAAGTTGGGCGGCGATGGCCACTTTCTCCGACAGCGAAGCCTTTTCGCTGTTCAGTCCCTGTATCTGTTGGGTGGCTTGCGCATACTGTCCCTTGATGCGTGTGTTCTCTTCGGTAAGGTCTTGGTTCAGTCTGTTCAGCGAGTCAATCTGCAGCACATAGCTTCTCAGCACGGCTCTTACGGTGGCAAGTTCCTTCTTCAGTCGTGCTATCTCGCGCGCATCCGAGCTTTTCACTCTTTTCAGTTCTTCCAGCAGTTGCTGTGTGCGCATCTGTTCTTGCGTAAGCTGTGCCACGATGGAGTCGTTGTTTATCTGTGTCTTCATCTCGCTATACTGCTTGGCAAACTGCTCATATTCGTTTTGCATCTCTTTCTTGTCCAGGTCGGCCAGTTCCTGCATCTCCTTGTTCGCTTGCTTCTGCTGGTTCAGACTGGTGAAGAGATAGGCCACGCCACCCACTAAAATGATGATGACTGCCAGTAACGGAATGATGATTTTCTTGTTCATATTGCAATGGTTTAACAGATAAGGTGTGGCGATGAACCACGCATTACTTAACTTTTGGCAAAATTAAGTAAATCTGTCCAACTGACAAAATAATTTGGACGCACATCTTTCTAATACCCGTGAAATAAACGTTTATTAGGGATAAATCGAACAAATTGCATGTTTTTTTACATTCTTGTGGTTCGATTTTTAACAAATTATTTGTGTGATTGTGTGAAATATCCTATTTTTGCGATATGTAGGGTGCAGGCAGGTCCTGCCCAGTGCTAACCTTGAATCGAAGAGATGAGCAAGAAACATAGTTTGCTGTACCGGATATACGACCTCTACGCCGATGGCTTCCGCCACATGGTGTTGGGGCGTACGCTGTGGCTGATTATCCTTGTCAAGCTCTTCATCATCTTTTTTGTCTTGAAATTGTTTTTCTTTCCCGACTATGTGGGCACGCATGCTGCTGAAGGAGAGGAGGCCGACTTTGTGGCAACGCAGGTGCTGCAGCGCTGAGTGATGCCTTGAAGCAGCAGGAAATAGAGTCTGTAACAACACTAAAAACCAACGAATATGCAACATTTCTTATTGAACATTGATGCCGCAGCCATTGATTGGGCGCGTGCGCAGTTTGCGCTCACTGCCATTTATCACTGGCTCTTTGTTCCGCTCACGCTGGGACTGGCAGTGATCATGGGTATTATGGAGACGTGCTATTACCTGTCTCTTATACACATCTGACGCTGCCGACGATATGCA
>CALZNR010000045.1 GCA_945827565.1 uncultured Prevotella sp. | reverse complement strand
TCTTCAGAGCTCCGGTGAGCAGGTGGGTGTTTTGCAGCAGTTGTTCGATGGAACCGAATTGTTTTATCAGTTTCACGGCGGTTTTTTCTCCCACTCCAGGGCATCCGGGTATATTGTCGGCAGTGTCGCCCATCAGTCCCAGCAGGTCTATCACCTGTGAGGTGTTGCTGATTTCGTATTTCTGCTTCACTTCTTCCACGCCCATTTCTTCGTAGCCGTTGTTGCCATAGTGTGGCCTGAACATCTTTACGCAGGGTCCCACCAGTTGGGCGTAGTCCTTGTCTGGAGTCACCATCAGGGTGTAGATGCCCTGCTGGGCTGCCTGTGTGGCAAGTGTTCCTATCACGTCGTCGGCCTCATACCCCGCACATTCGAGTATTGGGATATGGTAGGCGTTGAGAATTTTCTTGATGATGGGCACCGATGCCTTGATGTCTTCCGGACAGCTCTCGCGCTGTGCCTTGTATTCGGGATAAGCCTCGTGTCTGAAGGTGGGTCCGGCTGGGTCGAAAGCCACGCCCAGTAGGGTGGGTTGCTCTTTGGTGAGTATCTCGTGCAGCGAGTTTACAAAGCCCATGATGGCAGATGTGTTCTGCCCCTTTGAGTTGATTCTCGGATTCTTTATCATGGCGTAATACGCCCTGTAGATCATGGCGTAGGCATCAATCAGGAAAAGTTTCTCCATGTTTCTGTATTTTAATCGTGTAAAATTACGAATTTTTTTCTGTTTCCTCCGATAATTTCTGTAATTTTGCCAAGATTTAATTTCCCCATGAGCGATATCCTGTCTATAACCAAACCTATTGACAAGGAGATGCAGCAGTTTGATGCTCTCTTTGCAGCAGCCCTGACACACCGTGACGGACTGTTGGGTAGTGTTCTTGAGCACATACGCAAGTGTCAGGGCAAGCGTATGCGCCCCATGCTTATTTTGCTGATAGCGCAGTGTTATGGAGGAGTGAACAGCGAAACTCTTCATGCAGCGGTGGGACTGGAGTTGCTACACACTGCCAGTTTGGTGCACGATGATGTGGTTGATGAGAGCAACGAGCGTCGTGGACAAGCCTCTGTCAATGCCATTTACAACAATCAGGTGGCTGTGCTGGTGGGTGATTATCTGCTTTCTTCGTCACTGCTCAGCGTGGCACAAACCCGCAACACTACCATTGTGGCAGAGCTCTCAGAACTGGGCAGAACGCTTGTTGGAGGCGAGATATTGCAGTTGAGCAACATCTCTCGACAGGATATTTCAGAAGAGGTGTACTACGAGGTAATCAAGCAGAAAACAGCAGCACTCTTTGCTTCTTGCTGCGCAGTGGGAGCCCTCTCTGCAGGTGCTTCTGAGCAAGAGATTTCGGCTGCCAAAGAGTTTGGCCTCTGTCTTGGCACTATCTTCCAGATAAAAGACGATATTTTTGATTATTTCCCCTCTTCGGATATAGGTAAACCCACAGGAAACGACATGGCAGAGGGCAAGCTTACGCTACCGGTAATCTATGCGGTGAACCAGAGCGATGATGCCAGCATCAAGCATCTGGCCATGAAGGTGAAAAGCCATCAGGTGTGCAGCGAAGAGATAGCGAAGTTGGTGGATTATACCCTTAGTCATGGCGGTATAGAGTATGCCCAACGGCGCATGATGGAGCTGAAAGCCAAGGCGCAATCCTATATCGATGGTTTGGAGGGCAATGAGGAGGTGAAACGTGCGCTCACAGCTTACCTTGATTATGTGATAGAACGAAATAAATAAAGGTGTGTAGAGCAATGTTGCTGACACACCTTTTTAGTGGTTTATTCCTTTCGCTATTCTGACTGCTTCCTTGCTCTTAACGGCCGAATTGGATTAGAAGAACTTCACCTCTTCGCCTATGATTTCGCTGATAAGCAGATTGGTGAGTCTGCTGGTGCCCAGTCTGAAGTAGTCGTGAGTGAGCCATTTTTCGCCCAGAACCTCTTTTACGATGCTGTAGTATATCAGTGCATCTGTCACGGAATTAAGGCCGCCAGCGGGCTTAAAACCTACCTGTATGCCCGTTTTTTCATAGTACTCCTTGATGGCTTGGCACATCACGTAGGCTGCTTCGGGTGTGGCAGCAGGCTGTTCCTTGCCTGTACTTGTTTTGATGAAGTCGGCACCGGCATACATGGCAAGCAGTGAGGCGCGTTTGATGTGTGCTGCTGTTTTCAGGCATCCAGTCTCCAGTATCACCTTCAGTTTGCGCTCTCCGCACAGTTGCTTCATCTCGTCTATTTCGTCGCACATGCCTTCGTAGTCACCGCTCAGATATTTGCCCACGGGCATCACCATGTCTATTTCTGTGGCTCCATCTTGCAGTGCCAGGGCTGTTTCGGCAATCTTCACTTCCATCAGTGCCTGTGCAGAGGGAAAGGCGCCCGATACGCAGGTCACCTGTACACCATCTACCTCTAACGATTCGCTCACAGTGCGTGCAAAGTTGGCGTAAACGCAGATGGCAGCCACGTGAGGCAGGTCGGCATATTCCTCATCAAAGCGGTTCACACGCTCGGTCAGTGCCAGAATACTTTCGTCAGAATCGGTGGTTTTCAGCGAGGTCAGTTCCACGCTGCCCAGTAGGAATTTCTTTACTTCTGGTGTGTCGTTGGTGTGCACCTTTTCTGTAATAATGGTTTTCACGGCCTTTCTCACCTCTTCATCGCTGATGTTTAGTGAGTATTGTTCCAGTGCTGCATTGTACTTGTTCAGTTGCAGTTCTTCTTCATGGTGTTCGCCGCAGTGGCAATGTTCATGCTGTGTCATGTTTTTTATTCTTATTGTCTTCTCTTTTTAACTTTGATTGACTTCTCTTTTTAGCTTTGATTGACCTCTTTTTAGCTTTGCTCAGCGCCTCTGTCAAGGAGCTGTGCTTAGTTTTTTATTCTCCTTATGTCTATCCTTGTCGCGTGTTGTTTTCTTCTGGATATTCTTCTTCAGTTCTTCTGTAAGGTTCACTCCTGTTTGGTTTGCCAGGCAGAGAAGCACCCACAGCACATCAGCCATTTCATCGCCAAGACGGGTGTTCTCGCCGCTTTTGAAGCTTTGGTCGCCATAGGTGCGTGCCATCACTCGTGCCAGTTCGCCCACCTCTTCGGTAAGCACCACCATGTTGGTGAGCTCAGAGAAATATCTCACGCCATATTCCTTGATCCAGTTATCCACGAGTTGCTGTGCCTCGTTGAGTGTTATCTCCTTCTTTTCTGACAGATTCTCCATCTTTTTCTTTGTTATTCTTTGTTTTTTGAGTCCATACAAATGGTCACAGGTCCGTCGTTGAGCAGTGCCACCTTCATGTCGGCGCCAAATTCTCCTGTGCCCACTGGCTTGCCCATTTCTTTCTCCATCTGCTTGCAGAAAAACTCGTAGAGTGGGATGGAGATGTCGTGTGTGGCTGCTCGCAACCACGAGGGGCGGTTGCCTTTTTTGTAACTGGCATACAGGGTGAATTGGCTCACCACAAGGGCTTCTCCGTTGACGTCGTTCACCGAGCGGTTCATCACGCCGTTTTCGTCGTCAAAGATGCGCAGCGAGGCTGTTTTCTTTGCCAGCCACGTGGCATCTTCTTCGGTGTCTTCGGCGCATACGCCCACCAACACAAGCAGTCCTTTGCCAATCTGCGATTTCACGTTTCCGTCAATGGTCACGCTTGCTTCTTTCACTCTTTGTATCACTAATCTCATATTCTTTTCAACCTTGCTGCAAAGATAATCATTTCATTTCTTTTTCTTTGCTCTTTCTGTCTTTTTGTGCTGGTGTTCATTGCTCTGTTTGTAGGCTGTTATCAGGGTGGAAATGCTGGTAGATGATGGCAGCCTTTGTTTTTCCTGCAATAGTTGTCAGCGTGTCGATGCTTGCCTCTTGTATGCGTTTCACGCTCTTCAGTTGACCAAGCAGCAGTTGTTTTGTCTTTGGTCCGATGCCTTTTATTTCATCTAATTCGCTGTGTAACTGATGTTTAGAGCGTTTGTCACGGTGAAATGTAATGGCAAATCGGTGCACCTCGTCTTGTATCTGCGTAAGTATTCTGAACAGTTCGCTGTCTGTCTTTATGGCTATGGTGGCAGGTGGGTTGCCATACAGCAGTTCGTTGGTGCGGTGGCGGTTGTCTTTGGCCAGTCCTGCGACAGGTATTTGCAGGTGCAGTTCGTCTTCCACCACGCTTCTCACCACGCTCATCTGTCCCTGTCCTCCATCGGTGATAATCAGGTTGGGCAGTGGTTCATTATCCTCCATCATTCTTGTGTAGCGTCGTCTCACCACCTCTTTCATTGAGGCGTAGTCGTCTGGTCCTTCCACCGTTTTGATGTTGTATTTCCTGTAGTGTTTCTTTGCTGGTTTCAGTGCTTTGAACACCACACAGGCGGCCACAGCATCGGTGCCAGAGATATTAGAATTGTCAAAACATTCTATCTGATAGGGCAGTTTGGGCAGTTGCAGTTTTTCTTGCAGTTCCTTCATCAGCCTTGTCTGTTTCTGCTCAGGATTCAGTTTTTCAGCCTGTTTCAGTCGGTCAAAGCGGTATTGCTTGCAGTTCATTAGAGACAGTTCGAGCAGGGTTTTCTTGTCGCCTCTTTGGGGCACTGTAAGCACTATGTTTTCCCATGTTGAGTTGGGTATAAAGGGCACCACAATCTCCTTGGATGTGCTGCCAAATCGTTGTCTCATTTCTGTGATTCCCAGAGCCAGCAGTTCCTCTTTTGTCTCGTTTAGTTTCTTGCGGTATTCAAAGGTGAAAGATTGGTTGATGCTGCCTGCTGTGACGTGTATGTAGTTGATGAAGGCGGTATGCTCATCGTCTGTGATGCCCACCACATCCACGTTGTCTATGGTGTGGCTCACCACCTCGCTTTTGGCGCAGAACTGGTTGATGAGCAGGTATTGCTGTTTCACCTTTTCGGCCTCTTCAAACTGTAGTTGTTCTGCCAGTGTTTCCATGCGTTGCAGCAGTGTTTTGATGATGCCTCGGGTGTTGCCTTTCAGTATTTCTTTTGCCTCCTCCACGTTTCGTCTGTACTCCTCTGTTGATTGGTGTGCGGCACATGGTCCGGCGCAGCGGTGTATGTGATAATCCAGACAAACCTGATATTTCTTCTGGTCTATTCCCTCTTGTGTGATGGGGTGTTTACAGGTGCGCAGGTGGTACATTTTCTTGATAAGGTCCAGCACGGCATACATTGAGGGAAGATGGGAGTAGGGACCGAAATAAGTGCCCCATTTCTTGTTGATGGTTCTTGTTTTGAAGATGCGTGGCAGCAGTTCGTTGGTTACACAGATGCTGGGGTAGGTCTTGCCGTCTTTGAGCAGCACGTTGTACTTGGGATTGTACTTCTTGATGAGGTTGTTCTCCAGCAGCAGTGCATCCTCTTCTGTGTTCACCACTGTGTAGGAGATGTCTTGCACTTTGCTCACAAGCACTTTGGTCTTGAACCTGTCCACCTCCGTGTGGAAGTAAGAGGCCACGCGGCTCTTCAGGTTCTTTGCCTTGCCCACGTAGATGATGGTGCCTTCGCCATCATAAAACTGGTAGCTGCCCGGCTTGTCTGGCATACTGTCCACAATGCCCTTCAGTCTTGCTATTCGCTGCTCGTTCTCTTCTCTCTTCATTGCGCCCTTTTTATGTTTCACGGAATTGTAACCTCCTCATTTAAAGTTGGTTTATTGATTAAAGTTTCACGTGAAACTTATGGTATTACATGCTTAAAAGCGTGCTCACCTCCACCTCTTTGGGGAGTAGATCTCTGCCATGGAGCTCCTTGTCTTTAATCTCAATGATGAAGCTGATGTAGGTGTTGCGGGGTTGAAACTTCTGGCAGAGGTTGTAGGCTGCCTTCATGGTGCCTCCAGTTGCAAGCAGATCGTCGTGGAGCAGCACTATGTCGTTGCTGTTGATGGCATCTTTATGGATTTCTAAGGTGTCGGTTCCGTATTCTTTGCTGTAGTTCTCTTCAATGGTTTCTGCAGGCAGTTTTCCTTTCTTTCTGCATAGCACCATGCCGGCACCGAGGCGTGCTGCCAGGGCGGCGCCAATCACAAAGCCGCGACTTTCTATGCCCACCACCTTGGTAATGCCCTTGTCTTTGTATTTCTCATAGAGTTCGTCGATGATGATTTGCATACATTCGGCATTGCTGAAAAGAGTGGTAACGTCGCGAAAGTTGATGCCCTTGATGGGGAAATCGGGGATACAGCGCAGGTTGTTTACTAAAATGGGATTATTCATGGTAAGTTTTTTAAATGTGTCTTGTTGGTATTTGGTGGGGTGGTTTATCGTCCCATCAGCACCAGCATCACGTTGATATCGCTGGGAGAGACGCCAGGGATTCTGCTTGCCTGTGCTAATGTTTCGGGGTTGATTGCTTCCAGTTTCTGTCGTGCTTCGGTAGATAGCTGGTGCATTTCGGCGTAGTTGAACTTGCCTTTTATCTTGATGTTTTCTAATCGGTGCATCTTTTCTGCCACCATTTTCTCGCGCTCTATGTATCCTTTATATTTGATGCGTATTTCGGTGGCTTCGATAATTTCTTCGTGTCGTTCGTTGAAGTTGCTTAGGAATGTCGATAGTTCGGGCAGCCATTCGGCAAGTTGGTTGATGCTTAGCTGTGGGCGGCTGATAAGGTCTATCAGTTTGGTACTGCCATGGAGTGGGGTGGTGCCAATGCTTTCTAATGCGCTGTTGATGGCAGTGGGTTTCACCGATGTGTTTTGACAGAATTGCTCGATTTCTTCGATATTCTTCTTCTTTTTCATCCACCATTCATAGCGGGCAGTTTTTGCCAGTCCTATCTGGTAGGCTCGTTCGGTGAGTCGGGCATCAGCGTCATCTTGTCGCAGCAAGATGCGGTATTCCGCTCTCGAGGTAAACATGCGGTAGGGTTCATCCACTCCTTTTGTCACCAAGTCATCGACAAGTACGCCGATATAGCTCTCGTCGCGTGCCATTACAAAAGGTGCGCCTCCGCTGCAGTGGATGGCTGCGTTGGCACCTGCCACCAATCCTTGTCCGCCAGCTTCTTCATAGCCGGTGGTGCCGTTCACCTGTCCGGCAAAGAACAGTCCTTCAATAATTTTCGATTCCAACGAATGGTTTAGTTGTGTGGGGTCAAAGAAGTCATATTCTATGGCATAGCCTGGTCTATAGACTTTCACATCGCGCAGTGCGGGTATCTGCCGCAGTGCCTCAATCTGTGTGTGCATGGGCAGCGATGAGGAGAAGCCGTTCAGGTACATCTCGTTGGTGTCTTCTCCCTCGGGTTCCAGAAACAGCGGGTGCTGCTCTTTGTCGGGGAAGGTCACCAGTTTTGTTTCTATCGAGGGGCAGTAGCGTGGTCCGATGCTTTTTATTTGTCCGTTATACAGAGGTGATTCTGGCAGTCCGCTGTTCAGAATCTTGTGCACTTGGGCATTGGTGTTGCAGGTCCAGCAGGGCAGCTGTTTCAGCACGCGCTGCGGAGCCATGAAGCTAAACTGGTGGAAATCGGTCTCTCCCGGCTGTATCTCCATGTCTTCAAAGTGTACGCTGCGCTTGTCTATGCGCACGGGTGTACCTGTCTTCATGCGCCATGAGCGTATGCCATGCTGTGTGATACTCTCGGTGAGATGCGTTGCGGCAGGTTCGGCAATGCGTCCTCCCGCCACCATTTGTCTGCCAATGTGCATCAGTCCGTTCAGGAAGGTGCCTGCGGTGATCACTATGCTTTTGGCATAGATGTTCACTCCCCAGATGGTGTGCACTCCAATGGCGGTTTTTCCTTTGGTAAGCAGTTCATCCACCTGGTCTTGCCACACGTCGAGCAGCGGTGTATTGTCCAGTGTGGTGCGCCATTGCCAGATGTATTTTCCTCGGTCGCACTGTGCTCTGGGGCTCCACACTGCAGGTCCTTTAGAGCGGTTGAGCATTCTGAACTGTATGGCGGTGGCGTCGGTCACCCGTCCCATTTCTCCTCCCAGTGCGTCAATCTCTCGAACTATCTGTCCTTTGGCGATGCCTCCGATGGCAGGGTTGCACGACATCTGTGCTATTTTGTTCATGTCCATCGTCACCAAACAGGTTTTTGCGCCCATGTTGGCGGCAGCCACGGCAGCCTCGCATCCAGCGTGGCCTCCTCCCACCACCACCACATCGTATTTCATTTCAAAGTTCATAGTCAGTGTGTATTTTGTGTCCATCCCTTTTTATGATGGAACGGTTTGTTTGCTTTTGTTTTTAGGGATGTTCTATAAATTAGTTTTCATGTTTCTATCAGGGTGTCTCT
>CALZNR010000044.1 GCA_945827565.1 uncultured Prevotella sp. | reverse complement strand
AAACTTCTGCCTCCATGTGCATGTCTGGCCACCATTTGCTTGTTTCATCCATGAAGTTCTGTACTTTTTTCTCAAAGCTGTCTGCCTCTTTGTTTCCCAACTGTTGCACAAGGGCAGGCAGTATCTCTCCGAAGGCAACCATGACGTGGGCAGTACCTATGATGTAATCACATTGCTGGTACAATTCGGAGTAACATTCTGCCATGGCTTGATTGCAGGCATAGAAGTAGATTGCCTTCATGTGTGGTGCTTTGGAGTTTTTGATGGCCTTCGACAGTGTCTTCTCTGTGAGTGAGGTCTGTGAGAAGTTGTCATCGCAGAGCACGCTGCGCATCATGGGTGTGCTGTTGCTTGCTTGCAGCAGTTCGTCCATCAATCCTCCCGACTGGAGGTTGAAGCCGCTGCCGTGGTTGTAGAGCACCATGACATACTCGTCGGCAGGGCATGTTTCCACCGCATAGTTGATGAAGTCGGTCACGGTAGAATCTTTATACAGTGGCACCTGTGAAGCACTCATGTATTTGAAGTCTTCGTAGTTTTCCACCTGAAGGTCGGGAGTCACCTTGAAGCGATAGGTGGTAGAGGGGGAGCCTAAAGGCTTATAACCTCCTTCTTCAACGTCCAGGTTGGTGGATGAGGAGTACTGGCACACCACGTTCACATGCTCGCTCACGGTCTTTGCCAACAGGGGTACATCTACGGCAAATTCGCAGTCGAGGTTGCCGCCTCCACAACCTAAAACCATCACAGTGTATGTTTTTTCCGCCTCTGTCTTCTCTGGTGGCGTGGGTGGTGTTTCGGGTGCTGTGGGTGGCACAGGTGTGTCGTTATCTTCAGAGCATCCCATCTGGATGCAAGTGCAGCATATCAGCATTAAAAACAATGCAAGATTCTTCTTCATGGCTTTTCGTTCATGTTTGTGGTTTTCTAACTCTTTATATTCAGTATTTGATCGCAGTATTGTGTCACGGCAAGGCGGTGTGTTACGCAGATAACCGTGTGTTGATGGCTGTTCAGCAGATTGTGCAGCAACTGCTGTTCGGTCTCCTTGTCCAGTGCACTGGTGGCTTCGTCCATCAGCAGCACTCCTCTCTTGCGGAGCAGGGCGCGGGCAATGGCGATGCGCTGAGCCTGTCCTTCGCTCAGTCCGCCGCCGCCTTCTGTTATCATGGTGTCCAGTTGTGCGGGCAGTTGCATCACAAAGTCGGCACAGGCGGTGTGCAGAGCTTCTTGCAGTTCTTCTTCGCTGGCACTCTCGTTGGCCATCAGCAGGTTGTCTCGTATGGAACCGCTCATCAGGGTGTTGCCTTGCGGCACATATACGATGTTGCATCTTGTAAGTGCCGATGCCTGTTCCTCTTGCTTGTCATCGTAAAAGGTGATGCTGCCCTGTCGTGGTTTCTGCAGAGCCAGTATCAGTCGCAGCAGAGTGGTCTTGCCTGCTCCCGTTTCTCCCAGTATGGCGGTGCAGGTGCCTGGGGCAAAGTTGAACGAGAGGTGCTGCACCAAATCCTCCTCGCTGTCGTCGTATCGGTAGCACACATCGTCTATTCGTATGCCACAGGGTGTGCTCATCAAGCAGGGGGCACCCTCTTCTTCAAGGGGTAGCTGTTGCAGTTCGCGCAAGCGTTCCACCGCCGTCATGGCCGCCACAAAGGCAGGGACAAGGCGTGTCAGATCTCTTGCCGGCGACTGTATTCTGTTGACTAATTGCAGAAAGGCGGTCATGCCTCCAAAAGTCAGGGTGTGGTGATACAGTCGGGTGGTGCTCCACAGAAAGGCTATCAGATAACTGGCGGCAAAGCCAACGTTCATGCTGAGGTTGCTGATGAGCTTGAAGGTGGTTTGCCGTTTCACATTGTGTCGCAGTTGCTGGTGTGTTGTCTCCAGTCGTTGCAGCATCAGTGGCATGCACTCCAGTGTTTTCACCACCATGCGGTGCTGCACCGTTTCTTGCAATATACTCTGCACCTTGCTGTCACTGTTTCTCACCAGGCGGGTGTATTTCTTGCCATAGCGCATGTAGAGCTTGCTGAAGAGGATGAAGATGGGCAGCATGATGACCGTGATGATGGCAAGCATGTGGTCCATCCTGTACAGATATACAAAGGCGCCCAGGAAGAGTGCAATCACAGACAGGGTGTTGGGCAGCACCTCGGTGATAAATTCCACCACCTTCTGCACATCTTGTTCCAAGCGGTTGATGACATCTCCGCTGTGATGCCGCTCCTTGCTGTTCCACTCTGCATGCAGCAGATGGCACAGCAGTTGTTGCTGCATACGGTTCTGGGCCTTGACCCCCAGGATGTTCTTTATCCATACCTTGGCGATGTTCAATGCAAAATCGGTGAGGATAAGCAGCGCCATGATGCCCACCGCCATGTAGAGCGAACCGCTGATGTTGCCCGCCGCAATGTCGATGGCACGTTGCACCCACCACACTGAGAGCAGACTTACCGCTACGCCTGCCAATCCCAACAGGGCGTTGAGCAGTGCTTGCAGGCGGTTGCCCTTAGACATTCTCCAAAGCCATCTCATCCGTTGTTTCCTCCCAGGTCGCGTAGGTCGTTGCCCCACATCATCTTGTTGCGCAGCGTGCGGAAATAGTTGTCGGTGTGGCTTTTCACAATATTCACGTCAAAGGGAGCACGGCGCAGCGTGAGTGTCACTCCCTCACGGCAGTGCTCCGAGCGTCCGTCGATGGCTACAAGGAAATGCTTGCTTCTGCAACTCACCTTCAACTCTATCTCTGCATCATGGCCTATCACGATGGGGCGCACGTTCAGACTGTGCGGAGCCACCGCGGTGAGCAGAAACACATGGGTGCCCGGCACCATGATGGGACCGCCATTAGACAGGGAGTAGGCGGTGGACCCCGTAGGTGTACTCACTATCAAGCCATCGGCTTCGTAGGTGGTGAGATAATGCCCGTTGATAACGGTGCGTATGGAAATCATCGAGGCATCGTCACGCTTCAGTATCGCCACATCGTTGAGGGCGTAAGGGCTCTCCTTAAACGTCTCACCATCGGTCTTCACCTCAATCACCTCGCGTGTCTCTATCTCGTAGTTGCCCTTCACCAAAGAGTGAATACAGCCCTCTACATCGCAGGGATTGACATCTGCCAGAAATCCCAACCTGCCCATGTTGATGCCCACCAAGGGGATGCTGCGGTTGCCCACACGGGCTGCTGTGCGCAGAAAGGTGCCGTCGCCTCCCATAGAGATGGCAAAGTCGGCATCGAAGCGGTCATCGTCAAACACCTCCACATGCTCTATCAGCAGGTGCAGCGTGTGGGTGAGAAAGGTGTAATATTCCCTGTCTATCGCCACAGGAGCACCGTAGCGGTTGAGTGTGGTCAGCAGATTGCGGATAGATGCCGACTTCTTGGCTTGGTAGGTGTTGCCGAAAATGGCAAAGCGGGGGGTGTCGTTGTTCATAAAAAGGGGACTTATGGCACGTTTTAAAGCCGATTTATTTTGCTATTGATGCAATTTTGCTAACTTTGCATCACACAACACCGTGCAAAAGTACGGAATTTTGCGGTATTTAAAGAGAAATAGAACAAAAATAAACAAAGCGGATGACAAAATTAAGCGTCAATATCAACAAGATAGCCACCTTGCGCAATGCACGGGGTGGCAATAATCCCGATGTGCTGAGTGTGGCACTCCACTGCGAACAGTTCGGTGCCGAGGGTATTACCGTTCATCCCAGACCCGATGAAAGGCACATACGCTATAAGGATGTGACCGACCTCAAACCGCTGCTTGCCACCGAACTCAATATCGAGGGTAACCCCATTCCAAGGTATGTGGATTTGGTGTTGCAGGTGCAACCCACACAGGTCACCTTGGTGCCCGATGCCGATGACCAGCTCACCTCTAACCACGGATGGGACACCCTGGCCCACCGTAACTTCCTTACCGATGTGGTGGGACGCTTCAAGGAGGCGGGCATACGTACCAGCATCTTCGTTGATGCCGACCCCCGCATGGTGGAAGGTGCCAAGGCTTGTGGTGCCGACCGTGTGGAACTTTACACCGAACCCTATGCTGCTGGCTATGAAAGCAGTGCAGCTGAGGCTATCAAACCCTTTGTAGAGGCGGCACAGCAGGCCAGAGAGTGCCGTTTGGGGCTCAATGCAGGGCACGACTTGAGCCTGCACAACCTGCATTTCTTCCATCAGCAGATACCGTGGGTAGATGAGGTGAGCATTGGTCATGCGCTGGTGTGCGATGCCCTCTATCTTGGACTGAAGGAAACCATCGCCCTGTATAAGGAGTGCTTGAAATGAGAGGAAAACACGAAACAGAATAAACGATAGAAGATGAAGAAAGTATATGCTTTTCTTGCCACAGGCTTTGAAGAGGTAGAGGCCTTGGCACCAGTAGATGTGCTGCGACGTGGCGGTGTGGATATCCAGACAGTGAGCATCACAGGGCAGCGTGAGGTGGAGGGAGCACACGGTGTGACCATCCTTGCCGACCTGCTGTTAGACGAATGTCCCTTTGATGATGCCGACCTGCTGATGCTGCCTGGTGGTATGCCCGGAGCACAGCATTTAGACAGCTGTCTGCCTCTGCAACAGGCATTGGTGCAGCATCATCGCAAAGGAAAGTTGGTGGCAGCCATCTGTGCAGCCCCCATGGTGTTGGGACATCTGGGATTGCTGCAAGGGCGCAGAGCCACCTGCTATCCCGGTTTCCAAAGTCATCTCACTGGGGCAGAATATACGGCAGAACTGGTGACAGTGGATGACAATATAATTACAGGCGAAGGACCAGCCGCCTCTTTGCCTTATGCCTATACGCTGCTTGCTACTCTTACCAACGACGCCACTGCCAATCAGGTGGCAGAGGGGATGATGTACAAGCACCTGATGGCGGTGAGATAACCTAAAACGGCTTCCATGACTCCCATCTTGCAGCAAGACATCATGTATCTCACGGGGGTGGGCCCCAATCGGAAAAAGATACTCAGCGACGAGTTGGGCATCTCTTCCTTTGGCGACCTGCTGGAGTATTTTCCATACAAGTACGTCGATCGCAGCAAGCTGTATGCCATTCGCGAACTTACCACCGACATGCCCTTTGTGCAACTCTGCGGAAAGATACTGGGGTATGAGACCTTTGACATGGGACCGCGTAAGCAGCGGGTGGTGGCACACTTCACCGATGGCAATGGGGTGATGGATCTTACATGGTTCAACGGCGGACAGTGGGCCATGAAAAACTACAAGGTGGGCGAGGAGTATCTGGTGTTTGGCAAACCCACTTGGTTCAATGGGCGCTTCAATATCCAGCATCCCGAGATAGAAAGCCTCTCCAAAGTGGAGCTTTCTACCATGGGCCTGCAGCCCTACTATCCCACCACGGAGAAGATGAAACGCAACGGACTTACTTCGCGGGGAGTGGAGAAACTGACCCGAAACCTTGTGGATAGACTTGCAGACGAACTGCCCGAGACACTGCCTGCTGAAATGGTGCAACGCCTGCACCTGATGTCGCGTGACAAGGCATTGCGCACTATCCACTATCCGCAGAATGTGCGCGAACTGGAGCACGCACGGGCACGACTGAAGTTCGAGGAGCTGTTCTACGTCCCACTGAAAAACGTGAGATATGCCAGTGATCACCGGCGTCGCTACCGTGCTTTTGTGTTGAGTCGAATAGGAAGTGCCTTCAACGATTTTTACCATCATCAGTTACCGTTCTCGCTCACTGAGGCGCAGAAAAGGGTGCTGCGAGAGATACGCAAGGACGTGGGCAGCGGCAGGCAGATGAACCGCTTGTTGCAGGGAGATGTGGGCAGTGGCAAAACCCTGGTGGCACTCATGGCCATGCTCATCGCCATCGACAATGGCTATCAGGCGTGCATCATGGCACCCACCGAGATTCTTGCCGAGCAGCATCTGGCCACTATTCAGGAGTTTTTGGGTGCTCTGCCTGTGAGGGTGGCAATGCTCACAGGCATTGTCAAAGGCAAGAAGCGTGCAGAACTGCTCCAACAGTTGGCCACAGGTGGGATAGACATCCTCGTGGGCACCCATGCCGTGATAGAAGATACGGTGCATTTCGCCAACCTTGGTATGGTGGTGGTGGATGAGCAACACCGTTTTGGTGTGGCACAACGGGCCCGACTGTGGAGCAAGAACACCAACCCGCCTCATGTGCTGGTGATGACAGCCACCCCCATACCACGCACGCTTGCCATGACACTCTATGGCGATCTGGACGTGAGCGTCATCGACGAACTGCCACCCGGGCGCAAACCCGTGTGCACACAGCATTTCTTCGACAATCAGTTGGCATCGCTCTATCAAGGCATACGCAAGCAGGTGGCATTGGGCCGACAGGCATATATCGTTTATCCCCTGATAGAGGAGAGCGAGAAGATGGACTTGAAAAACCTGGAGGATGGGTTTGAGATGCTGAAGCAGGTGTTCCCCGACATGAAGCTCAGCAAAATACATGGCAGAATGAAAGCCAAGGAGAAGGAGGAGGAGATGCAGCGCTTTCTGAACCGTGAGACGCAGATCCTTGTAGCCACCACGGTGATAGAGGTGGGCGTCAATGTGCCCAATGCCTCTGTCATGGTGATTCTGGATGCCCAGCGCTTCGGTCTGTCACAGCTGCACCAACTGCGAGGCAGGGTGGGGCGTGGTGCCGACCAGTCGTACTGCATCCTGGTAACCAACCGCAAACTGACAAAGGAAACGCGCATGCGCATAGACATCATGTGCGACACCAACGACGGTTTTCGCATTGCTGAGGCCGACTTGAAACTGCGCGGACCGGGCGACTTGGAGGGTACCCAGCAGAGTGGACTGGCCTTCGACCTGAAAATAGCAGATATTGCCCGCGACGGACAGCTGGTGCAGTTGGCACGTGATGAGGCACAGCGTGTGATTACCGATGACCCCGAGTGCAAATCCGCACGCTATCAACTGCTTTGGGACCGGATGCGCGAACTCAAGAAAACCAAGATAGACTGGTCTGCCATCTCTTGATCATCTCCCATCAGACGTTCACCCATACAGGGTGTTGACGTTTAACAAATGTTACAAGATAGACCGCTGTAATTATTAAGAAAACGGGCGACAAGTGTTAAAATATGCACAAAATGTGTTAATACACAAGCAATTGAGCGATATTTTTTATACCTTTGCAAAGTCAATGTTACAAAACGGTGACAAAGAGGCAGATAATTGGGTTGTAATTATCGCCCGAAAGTGCTCACCGACTTACCTTAAAAACCGACTGAGACTTACATTATGTGGATGAAGAAACTGAAGACTATTGTTGCTGCAACTTGCTTGTCCTTATGTGCCGTTCCTGCAATGGCGCAAGACTTGTTGGCACGTCAGGCTCCAATAGATAAGAAGATGAAGGCTCTCGATTCTGTGGCACTGCATCGGTTGATACAGCACGAGCAGTATGGTATGCCTTCAGCCGACCTGTATGAGGAATGGGAGAACAGGTTTGCTCACAAGGAGACCACACTGCCCGACTCATTCAGAATAGACCTCCGAGATTTTTGTATGCCTACAACCAACCGCCAGCTCACCTCTAACTTTGGAGCACGCTGGGGACGCCAGCATAAGGGACTGGACGTGAAGGTGTATATTGGCGACACCATCCGCTCTGCCTTTAGCGGCAGGGTGCGCATCGTGAACTACGAGGCAAGGGGATATGGAAAATACGTGGTGATACGCCACTACAATGGATTGGAAACCATCTACGGGCACATGTCTAAGCATCTGGTAGAGCAAGATCAGGAAGTGAAGGCGGGCGACCCCATCGGATTGGGTGGCAACACAGGTAGAAGCACGGGTTCACATCTTCATTTCGAGACCCGCCTCTGTGGTGTGGCACTCAACCCGGCATTGATGTTCGACTTCCGTAATCAGGATGTGGTGGACAATTTCTATATGTTCCGCCGCGACAGCTACACCCGCGAGTCTGTCATTGCCAATCGCCTGCGTGGTGTGGGCGCCACAGGCTATGCCTCTGCTGATGATGTGAGTGATGAAGAGGTGGCTGCTGCAACCTACACTCCCTCTGTGCGCTATCATAAGGTGAAGAAGGGTGAGACTCTTGCTGCCATTGCACGCAAGCGTGGCACCTCTGTCAATGCTCTCTGTAAGCTCAACCGCATCACCAAGCGCAGCAAGCTCATGCCCGGGCAGATTCTGAAGTATAACTGAGAAAGCACGTAAATCCAGAATTCAATAATTCACAAAATAAAAAAACGCTCTCCGTTGCCTTGCAGCGGAGAGCGTTTTGTATTTTGCCGTTTTGTTATTTTGCCGTTTTGTTTTTCTTCTGCTATTTCCTTCCACTCTG
>CALZNR010000043.1 GCA_945827565.1 uncultured Prevotella sp. | reverse complement strand
CCGAGATTCTGCCTGTCTCGTGGGCTCGGAGATGTGTATAAGAGACAGGGATTGGTGACGCTGGCACAGGCCATATCGGTGATCATGGGAGCCAATATCGGCACCACACTGACAGCATGGATTATGAGTTTGGGATACAACGTTGACCTCACGGCAGTGGTGTATCCCTCTTTCTTTTTGGGCATCATGCTCATCTACTCTAAGCGTAAGAGATACATTGGCGACTTCCTCTTTGGTATTGCCTTCCTGTTCTTCTCGCTGGTGCTGCTCAGTTCGGCAGGCAAGGAGCTGGACTTGGAGCACAACTCCTCGGTCATCAGCTTCTTCAGCTCGTTCGACACAAAGAGCCACCTCACCATCCTTATCTTCCTTGCCATCGGCACCGTCATCACCTGCATCGTGCAGTCGTCGGCAGCCGTGATGGCCATCACCATCCTGCTCTGCTCCACGGGCGTGCTGCCCATCTACCTTGGCATCGCCTTGGTCATGGGCGAGAACATCGGTACCACCGCCACTGCCAACCTTGCCGCACTGGGAGCCAACACACAGGCACGGCGAGCTGCCGCGGCGCATTTGGTGTTCAACCTGATTGGCGTGCTGTGGGTGCTCTGCCTGTTCTATCCCTTTGTCAATATGGTGTGCTCCATGGTGGGCTATAACCCCGACGATCACCACCTTACCACTGCGCAGTTGGCAGCCAAACTGCCCATTGTGCTGGCAGCCTTCCACACCTGCTTCAACGTGACCAACACCTTCGCACTGATATGGTTCATACCGCAGATAGAGAAACTGGTGTGCCGCATCATCAAGCCCAAGAGCAGTGACACTGAAGAGGAGTTCCGCCTGTGCTACATCGGTGGCAACACCATTATGAAAACCCCCGAACTCTCGGTACTGGAGGCACAGAAAGAGATTACCTCGTTTGCCGACCGCATACAGCGCATGTTCGGATTTGTGAGAGAACTGCTTGCCACCACCAACGAGAACGATTTCCGCAAGCTCTATGCGCGCATTGAGAAATACGAGAATATCAGCGACTCTATGGAGATTGAGATTGCCAAGTACCTGAACATGGTGAGCGATGCACACCTGAGCGACGACACCAAGGCAAAAATCAGAGCCATGATGCGCGAGATAACAGAGATAGAGAGCATCGGCGACAGCTGCTACAACATAGCACGCACCATCAACCGCAAGGCGGCTGGCAAGGAAGACTTCACCGAAAAGCAGTATGAACACCTGCACCAGATGTTTGAGCTTACCGACGACAGTCTTACACAGATGAACGTGCTACTGGCAGGGCGCAAGATGAACTATGACATGAACCGCACATTCAACATAGAAAACGAGATAAACAACTACCGAAATCAGCTGAAGAGCCAGAACATCAACGACATCAACGACCATGCCTACACCTATGAGATGGGCACCATCTATATGGACATCATCAGCGAGTGTGAGAAACTGGGCGACTATGTGGTGAACGTAGTGGAAGCAAGAATGGGAACCAAGAAGATGGACTGAAGGTAGGCTCTCGAAGATAGAACAAAATCCCATCAAAGCTAATTGATAGAACCTATCTGAAACAAACACAGATAATCTACAAACACAATCTAACCTATGGATAAGAAAATGGTTACAGCCCTGTGTCTGCTGGCAATGGCGGCAGCACCCGTATGGGCAGAAAACACCATCACACTCACCGTGGATGGTACGAAAGTGGAGAAAAACCCTGTACAGATAACCTTCGACGGCGACAATGCCACCCTGGTGTTCGACAATCAGGAGACATCTACCGTGGATATGGCGCTGGTGAGCCTTGCGTTCCAATACGACAACCAAGCCGCTGCCATCCGCAGCATCAAGGGCGATGACAAGGCGCAAGCCACAGCGGTGTATAACCTGAACGGACAGCGCATCTCACCCCTCTCAACACAGAACCGCAAGAGCATCTATATCATCAACAACAAGAAAATAGTGAAATAACAGCGGCACACGCTCTTCGCAGCAATCCGCTTTTCATTACCTAAAGGTGGGTTCTATAAATTCCCACCGTCAAAAGGTTTAATAATTGTGGGGTGATGTTTTGCCATCTTTTGGGTTCTTTTCGGCTCAAATTGTAAGTTAACTCGGTCACGTAGCTCGCTACGCTCCCTCTTCAACTTACAATTTAACCTCGAAAATAATTCCAAAATCTGACAAAGCGAATTTATAGAACCCACCTAAAACAAGCAAACGTCATGAAACGCACATTATTATATATTTACACTCTGTGCTGCATGCTGCTGGGCATTGCCACACAGGCAGAGGCACAGTCATGGGATTTCTCCTCGTTCAGCGATGCCGATGTGACCGCACTCAACGCAGACACCGAAAACTGGACCTACGACTCCTCAAACAACAGATGGAAAAACGCCAAGGCACTGAACAACGAGGTGCTCATGGCAAACGGACAGGAGGTGGCTGCCACCAAAGGACTGCGGTTTACCATCAGCGCTGCCGACGGACTGCGCCTTGACAACAAGAAGCACTCGTGCACACTCAACGGCGCCGGCAGGGCTGTTACCATCCCCGCACTGAAGAAGGGCGACAAGCTGACAGTGGTGTGCCAGTCATCGAGCAGCAGCACCGCACGTGCCCTCACCCCCACCAACCTCACCGTCACCGAGGGCTTTGCAAAAGCCACGGACAAGCAAACCTGCGTGGGCACCGTGGATGAGGATGGTGATGTGACACTCACCGCCGACGGAGGCATCTATATATATAGCATCACAGCAGGCACCAGCACTGGCGGTGGCGAGCAGGGAGGCGGCGACGAGCCTGGCACACAGCCTGCCGACGACCACTCCAATAAGTTCGATGTGAACAAGAATCAGGCCCTGCTCACCCTGAATGGCAACGTGCTGAAATACTACAACACCGAGGATGTGGCTTCTATCGACATCAACAAGGCAGAGGGCACGGTGACCGTGAAGGGCAAGACAGGCGAATGGAGCGACCAGTTTACCAATAGCGTTGCCACCATCGGCTTCAACAAGGCCTCCAAGGGCGGACAAGAGGGCAACATCGACAACAAGGGAGTGGAGATTACCAGCGCCAAGGGATGGTTGGAGTCTGCCTACGTTACATGGAACCTGCTGAGCGGAGCCTCTTCATATAATGTATATGTCAAGGGTGGCAATTATGCCTCTTACACCAAACTGGACCAGCAGTTGGTGCGCAACTATGGCAGCTACGGTCGTGCCGATATGGTGGGACTGGTGCCTGGAGCCAACTACGAACTGAAGGTGGTGCCCGTGATTGGTGGTGCCGAAGACGATACCAAGGCAAGCACAGCCACAGGTATTGTGGTTGAGGCCTACGACCGCTCGGGCTTTGCCCATCTCTCAGGCACCGCAGTGGGAGCCTACAACAACGACGGAAGTCTGAAGAGCAATGCCCGCGTTATCTATGTCACCGCAGCCACCGCCAAGACGGTGACCTTGGATGTGATAGACAGCAGCAAGGGCACTGCCAGTACCTATACAGGACTGCAGGCCATTGTCAATGCCTACCAGAAGGGACTGGAGACACGTCCTGTGGCCATACGTATCGTGGGCACCATCACAGGCAGCGATATGGACAGCTTTGGCAGCAGTGCCGAGGGCTTGCAGATAAAGGGCAAGAACAACACCACCCACATGAACATTACCATGGAGGGTATTGGCGAGGATGCCGGTATCTGGGGCTTTGGCATACTGATGCGCAACGCCGTGAGCGTGGAGCTGCGCAACTTTGCCGTGATGCTGTGCATGGACGATGCCGTGAGTTTGGACACCGACAATAAATACTGCTGGGTGCACCACCTCGACCTGTTCTATGGCAACACTGGTGGCGATAGCGACCAGGCCAAGGGCGACGGTACCGTTGATGTGAAGAGCGACTCACAGTACATCACCATCTCTTACAACCACTTCTGGGACAGCGGCAAGTCATCACTCTGCGGCATGAAGAGCGAGAGCGGACCCAACTACATCTGCTACCACCACAACTGGTTCGACCACAGCGATTCACGTCACCCAAGAGTGCGCTCCATGTCGGTACACGTGTGGAACAACTACTACGATGGATGCTCCAAGTATGGCGTAGGCTCTACCATGGGCAGCAGCGTGTTTGTAGAGAGCAACTACTTCCGCAACACCAAGAACCCCATGCTCATCTCTCGTCAGGGCACCGATGCCAAGGGCGCTGGCACCTTCTCGGGCGAAAACGGCGGTGTGATCAAGAGCTATGGCAACGTGTATGCCGAGAAGAGCTCGGGCAGCAACTACACTCCCGTCACACAGAAGCAGAGTGCCACAGACTTTGACTGCTATGAGGTGACCAACCGCAACGACGAGGTACCCTCCACCGTGAAGGCACTGGTGGGAGGAACTGCCTACAACAACTTCGACACCGATGCCAACCTGATTTACAAGTACACCCCCGACAATGCTGCCGACGTGCCTGCCGTGGTAACGGGATGGACAGGTGCCGGACGTATGAACAAGGGCGACTTCCAATGGACCTTCAACAACAGTACCGAAGATACCAACTACGGCGTTATCAGCGAACTGAAGACTGCCCTGCAGAACTACAAGAGCAGTTTGAAGGGACACTTCTAACAATACAGAGTTTCTGGCTATACAGAGTTTCTGACTATACAGAGTTTCTGACAAGACAGAATATCTGGCATTATGGAGCATCTGACAACAGTCAGACTAACACATGCTGAATATGAAAAGAAATCACTTGAGAGCACTGGCATGCTTATCGGGCATCATGCCCGGCATGTCGGTGCTCCATGCTTTGGCGCAGCAGCCAAACATCGTGTTTATCCTTGCCGACGACCTGGGCTATGGCGACCTCTCGTGCTATGGCAGCAAGCACATCAAGACACCCAATATCGACCAGCTTGCCAAGACGGGCACCTCGTTCACACAGTGCTATGCAGGGAGCGGCATCTCTTCGCCCTCACGGTGCGCACTGATGACGGGCAGAAACACGGGGCATAGCACCATCCGCGACAACCAATGTACGGCGGGTGGCATCAGGGGCATCAAGATAAACCCCAAGGGAGACACCACCTACGTGAGGCGTGCCAACCTGCTGCCCTCCGACACCACCATAGCCACCGTGCTCTCTGCGGCGGGCTATCGCACCTGTCTGGTCAACAAGTGGCACTTGGATGGCTATGAACCCACGGCGGCTCCCCATCATCGTGGCTTCCACGAGTTCTATGGATGGACCATCAGCACCGTACACTCCAACTCGCCTTATTACTACCCCTACTTCCGCTTTGCGGGCGACTCGCTCATACATATCGACGACAATGCCCACGACCGCCACATCAAGCACAATACCGACCTCTCTACCGATGATGCCATCGCCTTTGTGAGGCGCAACAGTCACCAGCCCTTCTTCCTGTATCTGGCCTACGATGCCCCGCACGAGCCCTACATCATTGAAGACACGCACTGGTATGACGAGCAAGAGCAGTGGAGCCTCACTGACAAGCGATATGCCGCCTTGGTGACACACATGGATGCCGCCATAGGCCGACTGCTCGACGAACTGGACCGCCTGCATCTGAGAGAGAATACCTTGGTGATTTTTGCCTCTGACAACGGTCCTGCAGTGCAGGCTCCGCTCCAGACTTTCCGCTGTGCCGCCGGCTTCAAGGGGCGCAAGGGACAACTCTACGAGGGGGGCATCCGCGTGCCGTTTATCGTGAACCAGCCGGGCAGGGTGCCCGTGCGCCAACTCAGCAACCCCATCTATTTCCCTGACATGATGCCCACTCTTGCCGCCATTGCGGGTGCAGGGAAGCATCTGCCTGCCCATACCGATGGCATGGATGTGTCGCCCCTGTTTGTGGGCAAGGAGATGCGCACCGACAACAGGATGCTGTACTGGGAGTTTCCGGGCAAGCAAAGGGCTGCCCGCAAAGGGAAGTGGAAGTGTGTGACCATACGTCCCAACAAACCTTTGGAACTGTATGACCTGGAGGCAGACCCGGGCGAGACACGTAATCTGGCAAAGGATTATCCTGCCTTGGTGGAGCAGATGGACAAGGAGATGAGGCGCATGCGCACTCCATCGCCCTATTGGCCCTTGGCAGACGACTGAGGAGGGCACTCTATCTGCACCTCTTCTCCTGTAAAGGGGTGGATGAAGAGCAGGGCCTCGGCATGTAGTTGCAGCTCGCTCTGCGGATTGCCGTGTCCATAGAGGGGGTCGCCCACGATGGGCACTCCCAAGCCTTCGGGATGGGCGCAGTGCACCCTGAGCTGGTGGGTGCGCCCCGTCTGCGGATAGAGAGCCACCCGGGTTTTGCCCTGTGCCGTGCCCAGCAGGGTGTAGCGTGTCATGGCAGGTTTGCCATGCTCCCTATCCACCACCTGTCGCGGATAGTCGGTGGCATGGGGTGCCAGGGGCAGTGTGATGGTTCCGCTTGGTGGCACCTGTGGCAGTCCGTCGAGCAGTGCCACATATTTCTTTTTCACCTTTCTCTCTGCAAAGAGTTGCTGCATGCGTGTGTATGCCTCCATGCTCTTTGCCACCACTATCAGTCCGCTGGTTGCCATGTCTAAGCGGTGCACCACCATTGGCTCCACGCTCTTGGGCAGGCGTTGCTGCATCAGTGTGAGCACCGACCTGCGCTCGGTGCGTCCAGGCACGCTGAGCATCCCCTTGGGCTTGTTCACCACGCACAGCCACTCATCCTCATACACCGTAGTCAGTTGGCCCTCGTCATCCTGCTGCAGGGGGTTGGGCTCCACCTGTAGTCCCTGCATCATATAGGTCAGTATGGGCAGGCATTTGCCCCGGCAGGCAGGATAGTAGTGCAGGTGATGCCTCACCTCGCCCTTGGGCGATGCTCCCCACCAGAACTCTGCCATGCACAGCGGTTGCCAGTGGTGCTGGTAGGCGTGTTGCAGCAGTTTGGGGGCGCAGCAGTCGCCGGCTCCTGCGGGAGGTGTGTGGCGTGTGGTGTGCTGAAAAATCTGGGTCAGCGTGCGGTGCTCGCCCAGGGCGTTCATCACACGGTATTGGTCGAAGAGCCAGCGCTGCAGGGCGTCAGAGCGTTGGCTGCGCTCTTGTTTCAGGGTTGCCATCCTGTGGGTGTAGGGTGCCATCTGCTGCATCATCTGCTCTTGCTCCTCTCGGTGCCTTGCTTTCATTCGTTTCAGTTGTGCCTTTTGGTATTGGCTCTCTTTGATAAGCTGTTGCAGCTGTGGTTGGCTGGCGGTGGCTCTGAGCTGATGACGCCTTTCTCTGTCGTGTTCCATCTGCCGGCGGTAGTTCTCTTCCTCTGTGCTGTGTTGCTGCTCCATGTGTTGCAGTTGGCTGCGCAGTTGGTGGTAGGCAGCATCCTGCTCCATGCGCTCAATGGCATGGTTTATCTCTGATATGCCACGCTCCTCTTGCTTGAAGTGGCCGTAGGGCTGCTGTGCATCGTAGATGGGAGGAACAAAATATTGCCAGTCGTTGCGCTCTGCCAGCAGTCCGGAGTAGGCAGCAAGGAAGCCGATGCCCTCGGGTGCCTGCACCACCAGCACGCCAAACATCTTGCCCTGCTGCAACTCTGGTTGCCATTCTTTTTGTTGCAACAGATAGTGCTGCACCTGCGCCGCCGCCTGCACAGCAAGGGGGTGTGGGGTGTAGTGGAAGGGATAGGTGAACAATGTGGGCAACTCTACCCCCTCTGGCAATGGCTGAGAATGATGATAAAGCAGATGAAACATGGCAGGCATCTCTGTGAACGCCAAAAAACGGGGTGTATCAGAAACAACTGATACACCTCGTTTGCTTGGTGAATATAGTGAATCTATATCTACAGACGGTTATTCGTCCTTGAGGATGTTGTCACCGAAAATGTCGTCGGAGAATGAGGGTGCGTGTGCATCACCGAGGTCGCCTTTAAATTCGCCACTCATACTCATCTGCATCAAGGCAGAAGGTTCCACTTTCCATGCCTCTACAGAGGGCTTTATATAGTTCTTCTTCATGTTTTCTTGTTTTTTGGGTTTACAATAAGAGCGTGAACGCCATCTTATGGAACTTGAGGTCGTAGGAATCACCTTATGCACACATATAAGTTGCGTCCACGCCATAGTGCGGACGTTCAACTATTGATTCGTTGTGTGCACAATTCTGAAATTTCCTACGTTTCAAGTTGCATTCCGAATAATAGCAAACGCTAAATTCACCAAAATGTAAGAGACCACTGTCTCCTTGAACCCACTCTGCGATGCCATATCTGTTAACGGCACGGCACCTCTGCGTGAATTCAGCGACCTGTCTCTTATACACATCTCAGAGCCCACGAGACAGGCAGAAATCTCGTAT
>CALZNR010000042.1 GCA_945827565.1 uncultured Prevotella sp. | reverse complement strand
AGATTTCTGCCTGTCTCGTGGGCTCGGAGATGTGTATAAGAGACAGGCCTATCGACGGCATCACCCTGCATTATCAGACTGGAACAGACGGATATGCCGACGGCAAGAAAGAGAGTGGCGAAGTGACCTTTGTCAACGGTACCGCCACCCTGCCCCCCTACACCCTCAGCACACCGGGATTCAGAACCTACGACCTACAGTTTGCCGTGAGTGGAAAAACCTACAAGGAGAAGATAACCATAGGGTTCTCGCCCGACAGCATACGCACGCTCACTCCCCTGCCCCACGACTTTGACCGCTTTTGGAAGCGACAGGTGGCAAAGGTGGCAAAGATCAACATGCAGCCACAACTCACTCCCCTGCCCCAATACACCACCGACAAGGTGGCTGTGTATCTGCTGAAACTCCAAGTGGGCGCCAACAGACATTTCTATGGCTATCTCACCATGCCACGCGATGGCAAGAAGCATCCTGTGCTCTTCTGTCCACCGGGTGCTGGCAGCAAGAAAATCAGTCACACCACGTATTACAGCGAGCGCGGCTATATCTATCTCAACATCAACATCCACAACGGATGCAATCCCGAACTGCCAGACTCCCTCTACCAGCAGTATAGCAATGCCGTGAACAACTACAACCGCTGTGGCATTGAAGACAAGGAGAGTTTCTACTACCGTGAGGTGTATGCAGGCTGCACACGCTGTATAGACTATCTGTGCTCCCTGCCCAACTGGGATGGACTGAATGTAGGCGTCACTGGCGGTAGTCAAGGAGGAGCTCTGAGCATTGTAACCGCTGCCCTCAGCAACAAGGTCACCTTCTGCGTTCCTTTCTATCCTGCATTGAGCGATGTGCTGGGTTTCTGCCACCAACGCTGTGGAGGATGGCCCCAATACTATCAGAAGCAAGCAGAGGCTGAGGGCACCATGAACACCCTGCCCTACTACGATGTGGTGAACTTTGCCAGTCGCATCACCTGTCCCGTATATTTCTCGCTGGGCTATAACGACAATGTCACCTCACCCACCTCTACCTATGCAGCCTACAACGCCATCAACTCACCCAAAACGCTGAACGCCACATCCACCAGCGGCCACTGGAGATTTGTAGAAACCAACGAAGAGGCGATGCAGTGGATGCAACAACAATGGAAATGACCCGACCTATGCGCATTGCCATCGTAGGGGCCGGTGCAGCTGGATGCTTTGCAGCCATCCACATCAAGCGATGGATGCCAGAAGCACAGGTAGCCGTTTATGAGAGTGGCAAGAAGGCACTGGCAAAGGTGGCTGTAACTGGTGGTGGGAGATGCAACCTTACCAACAGTTTTGCTGCTGTGACCAGCATGGAACAGGTTTATCCACGTGGGCACAGGCTGATGAAACGACTGCTTCGGGAATTTAGTCAGCAGGATGTTTACCAGTGGTTTGAGCACGAGGGAGTGGCACTGCTGACGCAAGAAGACGAGTGTGTGTTCCCTGTTTCACAAGATGCCATGGAGATTGTGGGCACGCTGTTGAATCTGATGAGACGACTGGGGGTAGTACTGCATTTGGAACACAGGATGACAGGAATCAGCCATACTGATCAAGGGTACAGACTGGAGTTTGCCAATGGAAGAACAGCAGAAGCACAAAGAGTGCTCATCGCTACGGGGGGAAGTCCTAAACAGAGTGGCATGAACATGCTGCAAGATTTACAGATAGAGACAGTGTCCCCCGTCCCCTCACTCTTCAGTGTATGTGTAGCCGATAATCACATCACCGCCCTGGCAGGCACTGTGGTGAACGATGCCCGCACCACCCTGTGTGGCACCAAGATACAGGCACACGGTGCACTGCTGATAACCCATCAGGGACTGAGTGGTCCTGCCATTCTCAAACTATCATCTATAGGAGCACGCCAACTGCACGAACAAGGTTATAGGGCAAGGATAGCCATCAACTGGTTTGGCAATGACAAGGAGGATGAGGTGATGAGCCAACTGCTCAGCATGGCAGCCAAGCATCCGCAGAAGCAGATGCAGAGTGTTTATCCCACTCGGTTCACCTCTCGTCTATGGCTCTATCTACTGCAACAATGCCATATACGCCACGACATGCGCTGGGCAGAAGCAGGCACCAAGGGCATACGTCGCATGGCTGCCACACTGACCCACCATGAAATAGAGATCAACGGAAAAAACAAGTTCAAAGAAGAGTTTGTGACTTGTGGCGGAGTGGCTTTGGGCAACATCAACCCCTCTACCATGGAATGTAGGCAGCATCCCGGCTTGTTCTTTGCCGGCGAGGTGCTTGATGTGGATGCCGTCACTGGCGGCTTCAACCTCCAGGCTGCATGGAGCATGGGCTATGTGGCTGCCCGCCATATCACACTCATAGAGTAATCTCACCACTGCCATAACAGCGGTGATGGTTCTCGTCATACACCACACAGAACTGCCCTGGCGCAACCCCATGGATGGCAGCCTCTGAATGTATCACATAGGTTTTTTCGTCCATCCTTTCCACCTCAGCACGGTGCCATTCGGGAGTATGTCTTATCTTGAAAGTGATGTGCTGGGGCAACTCATTGACAGTGAGGAAGTGGAAATCGTGCACCTTGAAATCCGAGCGGTAAGCAGTGGCTGGATCGTAACCATGTGCCACATAAAGAATATTCTGCTCCACATCCTTCTTAACCACAAACCACGGACCACCGCCAAAGCCCATCCCTTTGCGCTGACCAATGGTGTGAAACCACAGTCCCTTGTGCTTTCCTATCAGCTTCCCAGTGTCCAACTCCACCACATCTCCGGGATTTTCTCCCAAATATCTTCGGATGTAGTCATTGTAGTTGATGCGACCCAAGAAGCAGATACCCTGCGAATCCTTGCGCTTGGCATTGATCAGGTGCTCACGTTCGGCAATCACTCTCACCTCGTCTTTCATATAATGACCAATGGGAAAGATGGCTTTTTTCAACTGCCAGTCGTATATCTGTGCCAAAAAGTCGGTCTGGTCTTTCACCGGGTCAGGACTGGTGGTGAGCCATTTCAGTCCGTCAATGACCTCGGTCTGTGCATAATGCCCCGTGGCAATGAGGTCGTACTCATGCCCTCGCTTCTGATGAAAGGCGCCAAACTTGATGAGCCTGTTGCACATCACATCGGGATTGGGGGTGTAACCTGTCTTCACCTTTTCCATGGTGTAGCGTGTCACCTCATCCCAATACTCCTGATGACAGTCCACCACCTCCAACTTACAGCCATACCTTACAGCCACAGCAGTAGCCATCTCCAAGTCTTCTTCTGACGAACAGTCCCAATGCTCCTGCTCTTCAGGACCGATATTGATATAGAAACAGTCGGGATGCAACCCATGACTTGCCATCTCGCACACCACTACCGAACTATCCACACCGCCCGAGAGCAGCACGGCAATACGCTTGTCTTTACAGGATTCCAGATTCATTACACCATGTTTTTAACTCCCTGGCAGCATCACACGGGCTTATTCCCCGTCATTGCCTTTTTGCCAAAGAATGGGAAAACAACTGCAAAACTACTCTTTTTTATCAATATTTCCTATGCGCAGAGCCACACATCGACCGTTAATTATCTTTAAAACTCAATGCAAAACGATACAACTCTTCCCAAATTCTTTTACATTTGCGATATCAATATGATATCATCAACCAAATAATAAGAACATGGAAAACAAGGAGTTTGAGTTTAAAGGAAAGCAATTAAGTGGTATTGCAATGCTCGTTTTAACCATTTTAGATTTCGCCATTGCCATAGGTGCATGTGTGGCAGGTGTAGAATTAGAAGGCAATGTGGGCGGTGCACTGATTGCTGCAGCCGTGCTGTTGTTCATTCTTTTCCCTATTTTGCTGGCAGGTTTTGTACAGTTAGAGCCTGGCGAAGCTCGCATCATGATGTTTTTCGGTAAATATCGTGGCACCTTCACCCGTACCGGCTATTACTGGGTGCATCCATTTATCTTCACTAAGAAGTTGTCGCTGCGTGCTCGCAACTTAGATGCAGAACCCATCAAGGTGAACGACAAGATAGGCAATCCCGTGCTGATTGGTTTGGTGTTGGTATGGAAACTGCGCGACACCTACAAGGCCATTTTTGAAATCGACTCACAGACAATGGCTCAAAACGAGAACCAGATTGGCACCAATGTGAAGAGCATCATGGATGCACTCGAGGCATTTGTGAAGACACAGAGCGATGCAGCACTGCGCCAGGTGGCAGGACAGTACGCCTACGATAATGTGGATGGCACCAGCAACGAGATGACACTGCGCAGCGGTGGCGACGAAATCAACCAGCAACTGGTGCAGAAACTGAACGAACGACTTGCCATTGCAGGAATAGAGGTAGTGGAAGCCCGCATCAACTATCTGGCATACGCCCCCGAGATTGCTGCTGTGATGCTGCGCCGCCAACAGGCTGCTGCCATCATCAGTGCCCGCGAGAAGATAGTAGAGGGAGCCGTTTCTATGGTAAAACTGGCACTGAACAAACTATCAGAGGAAGAGATACTGGAATTAGACGACGACAAGAAAGCTGCCATGGTGTGCAACCTGCTGGTGATTCTCTGCGGAGACGAATCGGCACAACCGGTGGTGAACACAGGCACTTTGAATCACTAACCCATTAGAAACCACCCCGCCGCCAACCAGCAAGGAGCCACACAGAGCGGCAAAGAGCCACAATGAATATATGTGACTGAACATGGCAAAGACAGAAAAGACAAAGAGTTTTATATTGCGCATTGACAGTGCCACCATGAATGCCCTTGAGGCGTGGGCGGCTGATGAGTTTCGCTCCACCAACGGACAGATACAGTGGATTATCAATGAAGCACTGCGCAAGGCGAAACGCCTGCCCAAGAAAAACGGAAATACCGCGGAGCCTTAAAAGGCTTCGCGGTATTTTCCTTCTTCCTTATCTTCCAGCATACTCAAGTAAGACCGATAGCGACTTTCAGAGATATAATGCTCCTCCACCGCCTGCCTCACAGCACATCCCGGTTCGTGGGTGTGCGTACAGTTGCTGAATCTGCAATCCTTTGAAAACCGGAATATCTCCTTGAAATAGCCTGTCAGCTCTTCGGGTTCCATATCAAAAGTGCCAAAGCCCTTGATGCCTGGGGTGTCTATCAGATAACCTCCTTCTGGCAAAGCCAGCATCTCGCTGAAGGTTGTGGTGTGCATACCCGTGTTATGGGCATCACTCACCTCCGCTGTCTTCAGGTTGGCACCGGGCAAGATACCGTTGATAAGGGTTGATTTTCCCACACCACTATTGCCACTGAGCACAGTGACCTTGTTGCTGAGGCATTGTTTCAACCTGTCCAGTCCGTCGCCGCGCAATGCAGAAATCTGCACACACTCGTATCCGATGTTCTCGTAGAGCTCCACCATCATCTGCTGATAGTGCCTCTCTTCCTCATCGAGCAGGTCGGTTTTGTTGAATGTCAGCACCACGGGCACCCTGTAGGCCTCTGCCGATGCCAGGAAGCGGTCGATGAACACCGTGTTTGTTTCAGGTTTCTTCACCGTAACCACCAGCACCGCCTGATCTACATTGGCGGCAATGATATGGCTCTGTTTCGACAGGTTGGGCGACTTACGGATGATGTAGTTCTTCCGGTCGTTGATGGCACTGATCATCGCCGTGCCCTCCTTATTGGGCACGATGGTGACATAGTCGCCCACTGCCACGGGATTGGTGCTACGAATACCTTTGAGTCTGAAATTTCCCTTGATCTTGCAGTCAATCATCTCGCCCCCAGCAGTTTTCACAGTGTACCAACTGCCGGTATTTCTCACCACCAATCCTTCCATGCTGCGGAATGTCAAACAGATATAGGTTTAAACGGTCATTATTTCCTTTTCCTTGGCTTCCAGCAGGGCATCCACCTTCTTTATCATCTTGTCGTGCACCTTCTGCAAGTCAGCCTCAGCATCCTTTTCCAAATCTTCAGACAGCCCATCCTTGATGGCCTTCTTCAGCTTGTCTTTCACATCGGCCCTTACATTGCGAATCTGCACCTTGGTGCTCTCTCCCATCTTGTTGCACTGCTTGGCAAGTTCGCGGCGGCGCTCCTCGGTGGGTTGTGGAATACCGAGACGGATAATCTCTCCGTTGTTTTCGGGAGTGATACCAACATCACTGTCCATGATGGCCTTTTCAATGGCTCTAATCTGTTTCTTATCCCACGGACGGATAGCGATGGAACGAGGATCGGGCACGGTGATATTGGCCACCTGATTCAGGGGCACCATAGAACCGTAGGATTCCACCTTCACACCGTCGAGAATAGCAGCATTGGCTCGCCCGGCACGAACGCGTGCCAACTGCTCCTCCAGATACATCACTGCCATCTCCATTTTCTCTTCGGCGCTGTTCAGAGTTTCTTTAACGTCTATCATATATTTCAGAAATTACTGTTGTGTGCATCAGAGCACACCCTTTATTATAAATAATGTACAAATATAACTAATCTGCTCCATTTATGCAAGAAACGCCCTCGCTTTTCTTTATCTTGCAGACAGAAAGCGTGCTACATGTGAACGGTTTTATTCATCAGATAATGGTCGAGCAGGGTGATGGCTGCCATTGCCTCCACCACAGGCACCGCTCTCGGCAGCACACAAGGGTCGTGCCTACCTCTGGCTGTAAGCTTCACGGCATTGCCCTCTTTGTCGATGGTATCTTGTTCCATCAGCAGCGTTGCCACTGGTTTGAAAGCCACCCGGAAGAAGATGTCCTCCCCATTGCTGATGCCTCCCTGTATGCCCCCGCTATGGTTGGTAAGGGTAGAGACTTTTCCTTCGTTGCAGGTAAACACGTCATTTTGCTGTGACCCTCGTGCTTCTACTCCTGCAAAACCCTCACCATACTCAAAGCCCTTGACAGCATTGATGCTTAGCATGGCATGTCCCAGGGCGGCATGTAGCTTGTCAAACTCTGGTTCGCCCAATCCCACCGGACAGCCTTTGACCACACAGGCTATCACGCCTCCAATGGTGTCGCCCGCTCCTTTCACCTCTTGTATCAGGGCTTCCATCTGCTGTGCCATTGCCTCATCGGGGCATCTCACCGCATTGTTTTCTCTCAGCGAGAGGTCATAGTCGTGATACGACCCTGTGATTTTCAGCGAACCCACCTGTTGGGTATATGCCTCAACGGTGATGCCCATCTGTCGGAGCGCCATCTTTGCCAACGCACCTGCCACGCACCTGCTGATGGTGATTCGGGCAGAAGAGCGCCCGCCACCACGATGGTCGCGGATGCCATATTTCTGGAAATACGTGTAATCGGCATGTGACGGACGGAACAGGTCTTTCATATTGTCGTAATCAGAGGAGTGCTGATTGGTGTTTCTCACCACAAAGCCGATAGGACAGCCCGTGCTCTTCCCATCCATCACTCCGCTGAGCAGTTCCACCTCGTCAGCCTCCTTGCGTGCCGTGGTGATGCGGCTCTGCCCCGGTCGGCGCCTGTTCAGTTCTTCCTGTATAAAGGCAAGGTCGATGGGAATCCCCGCAGGCATCCCATCCACCACTCCACCCACAGCCGCTCCGTGGCTCTCTCCAAAGGTGGAAAGCGTGAATATATGTCCAATACTGTTGCGCATCGCTTTTTTCCGTACTATCAGTGACAATGTCCACAACCGCAACCAGAGTCGTGATGATGGTGGTCGCCGCAATCACAGTCACCGTCGCCACAACCTCCGCCACAGTCACCGCAGCCGCAGCCACAGCCTTCACCGCTCAGGCGGTTGATCAATCCCTGTATTTCGCTGTTGGTGGCTTCACGCTTCTCTACTACAGATCCCACAAAGTGCAATGCCTTGCCTGCCAAGGGATGGTTCAGGTCTATCTTCACATTTGTATCGGTCACATCGAGCACCTTGCCATAGAATCTGTTGCCATCTTCGTTCTGCAGCGGCACAATGGCATCCTTGAAAATATGCTCATGGTCGAAATGACCGTTGATAGAAAAGACGCTGCGGTCCAAATCCAGGATACGCTCGGGCTCCAAATCGCCATAGGCTTCATCCTTGGTCAGCGTAAAGTCGAAAGTGCCGCCCTGTTCCAAAGCCATCATCTGATTTTCAAAAGCATCCAAGGTAATGCCAAATCCACTGATAAACTGGAAAGGTTTCTCGGCTGTTGCCTCTTCTATCACTACGGTTTCTCCGTTCTCGTCTGCCATCAGCTTATAAGCCACGGCAACATACATATTGTGTTTATTTTCCATGATTTAGATAATTCGCTTCTGCAAAGTTAATGTAATCAAGTGAAAAACTGCCACACTTGTTTAATTATTTCGGGCATACTCCGTAATTTCTGTCTCTTATACACATCTCCGAGCCCACGAGACAGG
>CALZNR010000041.1 GCA_945827565.1 uncultured Prevotella sp. | reverse complement strand
ATGGTACTCAGCACCTAATCAAGGGCAGAGCGCCGCTCCTCCAGTTCTCCTCCATCCATGCCTTCTGTGGTAGCTTCGCCATCGTCCATGCCCATGTCGTCGCTGCCATCGTGCAGGGAATCAGCGGCATAGTCATCAGGTGTTTCTCCGGGTTGCACCGTTTCCAATGCAGGATTGTCGTGCATCTCCATATTGATGCGGTCAAGCAACTGACTGAGAGGCAGTTCCACCAACTGTGCCTGCAACAACTGTTGCTGGGTGAAGTTCTGCATCTGCTTGAGCGTCTGCTCCTGCTTGAATTCCTGTATCTGACTCTGTGCCATCTGAAAACGTGGTTATACTTGGGATATACTTCTGCAAAAGTACTGCTTTTTATCGGAATGCAAAGGGAAAAGGCGATTATTTTTCCGCCTTTTACTCCCCTCTTTACCAATGCCCACTGGAGCACCCACTGTGGTGGAGGGCAAAGCACTGAAACAAAGAAAGTTGCAGATAAATAGGCGGTTTTCATCTAACAAGAAGCCTAAATTTACTTAATAATAGGTGGAAAATTTGCTCCTTTTGCGGATTGTGAGTAAATTTGCAGGCAAATTTTTTTATTTTTGAGCATGAAGAAACATTGCATTGTCCTTTGTATGGTGATATGGGTGGTGGGCACCATGACATCGTGCGTAAAAAACGATGACGAAGAGGCCACACTCTACGATGATACCGCCATCACCTCATTCTCACTGACATCGGGCACCCAATACAAGCATACCCTCTCTTCAAAGGGAGAAGACTCGATTTATGCCGTGAGTGCCAATACAATATTGGCCAACTGTTTCTTTTCTATTGACCACTACACAGGAGAGATTACCAACAAGGACTCACTGCCTAAGGGCATCGATGCGTCCAAGCTGCTGTGCTCTGTCAGTACCTATCACAACGGCGTGCCCTATTTAGTGCCCCTTGAGGCAGGACCAGAGTTGGTGTTGCAAGCCACCGACACCGTTAGCTTCTTGTCGGCAAGGACCATCAGAGTGGTTTCTACCAACGGCCAGAATAGTCGTACCTACACCGTCAAGGTGAATGTGCACAAAGAGGAGGGCGACGAGTTTACATGGCACAAGATGAGCGTGCTTGATGCCATCAAAGATGTGGAAACGATAGAAAGTGCGCTGCTGGGCAACCGCCTGCTGGTGTTTGCACTCAAGGCAAACGTCACCGAAATATACGCCATCACAGCAGACCATCCTGACACATGGGAAAAACTGAACACCACCCTCACCGCACAAGCTATCAACAGCAAGGGCGTGGTGCGGGGAGACACCCTGTTTATTGCCGATGATGGCATGGTGAAGTACTCGCTCGACGGAGAAACCTACACTCCACTTGCCACCACCAATGTGCCCGTGGCAATACTGGGCAAGTCGTTCCGCGAACTCTACGGACAGTCGGCAGAGGGACTGCCCATGGTGTCAACCGATGGAGGCCGCACCTGGACCACCGATGCCATAGCCGCCGTGGAGAGTGGAGACGAGGAGCGACTGAAGACACTGCTGCCCACCCACGACATGGACTTTACCTGCATCGCTCATCCTGCCTTAGACAGTGCTGATTACGTGCTCATGGCAGGCAACAGAAACCCTGAACAGACAGAGAGCAATCCCTATCGCGACGACCGCTATGGCAAGGTGTGGCGAAAGGTGGCTGACTATGGCATCAACGCACAGCCCGGACAGTGGGTGTGTATGCACGAAACAGAGGAGCGAGCCCGACAGTTGCCACGCATGGACAACTTGCAGATATTTGGTTATGACAACCTGTTCCTTGCCCTGGGTGGCGAGGGTATAGGTCCTGACGCACAACCCGCCTACAGCACCATCTACGAAAGCAGGGATGGAGGACTGACATGGAAGGCATCTGCCCGCTGCACATGGCCCACCGGCATGGACAAGGCAATGCACATGCTGAGCGTCACCGTGGACAAATATAATAATGTGTGGTTTGTCTGCTCCGGCACTGGAGAAGTGTGGAAAGGACGACTGAACCGACTGGGATGGGAGTAAAAGGCATAAGACCACTGCAACTGCTTGCCCTGCTGCTGACCGCCCTGCTGCAAACAACCGTAGCCACGGCACAGGACGAGCCAGAATACCGCGCCGAAGTGGGTGCTGGTGTGGGCCTACAAGCCTATCAGGGCGACTACGGCGGCTCTATAACCAAGATGATGCAGCCCTGCTTCGGCGTTCTGGGCAAGTACAAGTTCAATCCCCGCATGGCCATGGCACTGACCATATATCATGGCAAGGTGAAGGGCGAACTGAAAAACATCAACACATGGTATCCAGAGAGCAGCGAGATAGCCCCCGAGTTCTCCACCACACTGACCGACGTGAACGTGATGTTTGAATACAACTTCTTTCCCTACGGCACGGGACGGGAGTACAGAGGAGCCAAACCCCTGACACCCTTCATCATGCTGGGACCGGGAATGGTGATAGCCAAAACACCCGAGAAGAGTGTTGCCACAGGCAGCTTGGTGATAGGACTGGGAGCCAAATACAAAGTGGCACCAAGGGTGAACATCACAGTGGATTGGGCCATGCACTTCACACAGAGCGACAAACTCGACGGACTGCAAGACCCCTACGGCATCAAGAGTTCGGGAATATTCAAGAACACTGACTGCTATGCCGCCCTGAGAGCCTCGGTGAGCTATGACCTATGGGCAAAATGCCGCACCTGTCATAAGGAGTAAGGCAGAGTGAATAACACACCAGTTAAGAAAGCAAAAACAAGCCCCCTCTTGACAGTGGGGAGAAGAAACATACAAAAAAAACAGAAAATATGACCGACGGAAACTGCACAGAAAACAGCGTGCCCAAGCACATTGCCATCATCATGGACGGTAATGGCAGATGGGCAGAAGCCCAAGGCAAGCCACGCAACTACGGCCACCAGGCAGGCGTAGAGACAGCACGCAAGATTACAGCAGAATGCACCCGAATGGGCGTGAAGTTTCTTACCCTATACACCTTCTCAACAGAAAACTGGAACCGACCCGATGATGAGGTGGCTGCACTGATGGGACTGGTGCTCACATCGCTGGAAGAAGAGGTGTTTATGAAAAACAACGTGCGCTTCAGAGTGATTGGCGACAGACAACGACTGCCTAAAGCCGTGCAGCAGAAACTAAGAGAAACAGAAGAACACACCGCCGGCAACGACACCATGACCATGGTAATGGCACTCAGCTACTCCTCTAAATGGGAAATCACCGATGCCATGCAACAGATAGCACGCAAGGTGCAGACTGGAGAGATGAAGCCAGAGGAGATTACCGAAAACACCATCTCTGAACATCTGGCCACCAACTTCATGCCTGACCCCGAACTGCTGATACGCACTGGAGGCGAACTGAGGATATCCAACTACCTGCTGTGGCAGATAGCCTATTCAGAACTCTATTTCTGCGACACCTACTGGCCCGACTTCAACGAGGAAGAACTGCACAAAGCCGTTGACAGCTACAACAGCAGGCAGCGACGCTTTGGAAAAACGGAGGCGCAGATAGAAATGGAACAACACAACACCGCCAAGAAATAGCAGGACAGAGATGCCCCCATGCGGCAAGACGACGACAAAAAATACTGATGAGCAACAATACTCCATATATAATAATGTGTAGAAAAATGATGACGAGCGGAAGAGAGACAATACTCATCCTACTGGCCGTGATGCTCTCAACGCTCTTTACCATAACCACCAGAGCACAAGAAAAGGTGGTGAACCCAGAAATATCGTATGTGGGCACACCACGCCAATGCGAGATTGGCGGCATCCACGTACAGGGCATCAAGGGCTACGACGACTTTGTGCTGGTGGGCCTCTCCGGATTGGAGGTGGGACAACGCATCTCGGTGCCCGGAACAGAAATATCTGAAGCCATTCGCCGCTACTGGAAGCACGGCCTCTTCTCTAACGTGGCTATTACAGCCGACTCTATCGTGGGATCCAAGGTGTATCTCTGCATCCATCTTACACAGCGACCACGTGTAAGCACCATCAACTACAGCGGACTGAAGAAATCGGAACGTGAAGACATGGAGGCCAAACTGGGCATTATGAAGGGCAGCCAGATAACCCCCAACATGATTGACCGCGCCAAAATCCTTGCCAAACGCTACTTTGAGGAAAAAGGCTACAAAAACGCCGAAATCACCATCACACAGCGCGATGATGTGACAGGAACCAACCAAGTGATTCTGGATGTAGATGTAGATAAGAAGAGAAAGATGAAGATAAGGCACATCATCATCGAAGGCAACGAGTTTTTGAAAACCAGCAAGATAAAGGGAGGACTGTTCAGAAAAGGAGTGCTCACCAAGATGAACGAGGCAGGAAAGATAGGCTCGTTTATGAAGGCCAAGAAGTTTACTGCCGAACGCTACAAGACTGCCCGACAGAACCTTATCGACAAATACAACGAACTGGGCTTCCGCGACATGGAGATACTGGCAGACAGTGTGTGGAACCACGACGAGAAGCACGTGAACCTGTATATCAAGGTGAAAGAGGGACAACGCTACTACGTGAGAAACATACGCTGGGCAGGAAACACTGTGGTGAACACCGACTTCCTGAACCGCTCGCTGAAGATGAAAAAGGGCGACGTGTATAACCAGACCCTGATAGAGAAAAGACTGAAGAGCGACGAGGATGCCGTGGGCAACTACTACTGGAACAACGGCTACGTGTTCTCTAACATCGACCCCGTGGAGGTGAATGTGGTGGGCGACTCCATCGACTTGGAGATGCGAGTGACCGAAGGACCGCAGGCACACCTCAGTCATGTGAACATCTATGGCAACGACCGCCTGTACGAGGAGGTGGTGAGACGCGAACTGATGACCAAGCCCGGCGACCTTTTCAATAAAGACGCGCTGGTGCGCTCCGTCAGAGAGATTGCAGCCCTGGGCTTCTTTGATCAAGAGAAGATAGACCCGCAAGTAAAACCCAATATGGAAGACGGCACCGTGGATATCAACTGGAACCTGGAACAGAAATCCAACGACCAGGTGGAGTTCTCTTTAGGATGGGGACAAACGGGTATCATCGGTCGCGTGTCGCTGAAACTCAACAACTTCTCTATGCGCAACTTGTTCGGAAAGAACAAGATGCACCGAGGCATCATGCCCATTGGAGACGGCGAGCAACTGGCATTGAGCGCACAAACCAACGGTACCTACTACCAATCGTACAGCATCAGTTATTCGGCACCATGGTTTGGCGGAAAACGGCCCAACTCATTTAGCGTGGGTGCCTTCTACTCCAAACAAACCGACGTGAACAGCAACTATTACAACAGCAGTTGGATGAACAACTACTACGGCTATTACGGAGGCTACGGAAGCTACAACAACTATTACAACAACTATGACAGCTATCTTGACGATGACAAGTACGTGCAGTTGCTGGGCTTCTCAGTAGGATGGGGAAAACGCCTGCGCTGGCCCGATGACTTCTTCAACCTGTCGCTCACACTGTCGTATCAGCGCTACATGCTGCGCGACTGGAAATACTTCATCATCAGCAACGGTAACTGTAACAACATCAACCTGGGCATCAACCTGTCGCGCAACAGCACCGACAATCCCCTGTTCCCACGCTCGGGTTCAGAGTTCCTTGCCTCACTCACCATCACACCACCTTGGTCGCTCTTCGACAAGAAAGACTATGAGCACATGGCCGATGACTACAACGCTGCCAACTACGAGGCAGAACTGCAAGAGAAATACCGCTGGGTGGAATACCACAAATGGAAGTTCAAGACCCGCACCTATAACTCACTTACCTCTGGTCCCAAGTGCTTTGTGCTGATGACAAGGGTGGAGTTCGGTTTGTTAGGCTCATACAACATATACAAGAAATCTCCCTTTGAAACCTTCTATGTGGGTGGTGACGGTATGAGCGGCTACTCCACGGGTTACGCACAGGAAACTATCGGACTGAGAGGTTACGAGAACGGTTCGCTCACTCCCTATCAGGCACAGGGTTACGCCTACGACCGCTTCACCATGGAGCTGCGCTATCCCTTTATGCTGGGCACCACCACCATCTACGGACTGGGCTTTGTGGAGGCTGGTAATGCCTGGAGCGACACCAAGAAGTTCAACCCCTTCGAGGTGAAGCGCTCTGCGGGTATGGGTGTGCGCATCTTCCTGCCTATGGTGGGCTTGATGGGTATTGACTGGGCATACGGTTTCGACACCACCATCGGCACAGGAAAAAGGGGCGGCAGCAACTTCCACTTCATCTTAGGACAGGAGTTCTAATGCTTACACCCCGCCTGAACAAAGGTTGATCTACACCCCATCTCCCCGAGAGGAGAACTGGGAACATCACCAGAGATTCATACGTATAAACGCTAAAAAAATGAGAACGATGAGAATAACAGAAAAAACAGGGATAAAAGAAGGGTTGAAGCATACCCGTATCCTCGGCTTTATGCTGCTGATGCTCTTCCTGCCTCTGTCATCGTATGCACAGAAATTTGCTGTGCTCGACATGGCATACATCCTGAAGAATGTTCCTGCCTATGAGCGTGCCGGAGAACAACTGAACCAAGTGTCAAAGAAATGGCAGGCAGAGGTGGAAGCCCTGACGCTGGAGGCACAGACCATGTACAAGAACTATCAGAACGAAGTGGTGTTCTTATCACAAGAGCAGAAGAAAGCACGCCAGGATGCCATCATGGAAAAAGAGAAAGAGGCAGCAGAACTGAAGAAGAAATACTTTGGTCCTGAAGGCGAACTGTTCAAGAAACGCACCGCCCTGATGACACCCATCCAAGAGGAGATATACAATGCCGTGAAAGACATTGCCGAACTGAGAGGCTACCAGATGGTGATAGACAAAACAGGCAACAGCGGCATCATCTACGGCAGTCCAAAGGCAGACATCAGCAACGAAGTGCTCCAAAAACTGGGCTACGGCAGATAACCGCCCGTCAGAGACACCACTACCCACGACAATTACAACAAACAAAAATCAATAATTTAAAACAACAAACAATGAAAAAACTCTTTTTAATGCTTCTGATGTGTGCCCCCATGGCTGTTTTTGCACAGAAGTTCGGACATGTGAATGCGCAGGAAATCATTCAGGTGATGCCTGAATATCTCAAGGCAAAGACTGAGATCGATGCCCTGCAGCAGCAATATGAGGCAGACCTGAAAGGCATGCAGGACGAGTTTACCAAGAAGGTAAAAGACTATGAGGACAATGCCAAGACACTGCCCGAAAACATCAGAACACGCCGTGAGCAGGAACTCACCGAGATGCAGCAGAAGATACAGCAGAGCTATCAAGACAACCAGCAGGCTCTGGCAAAGGCATCACAGGAAAAGATGCAAGCCATTACCTCTAAGGTGATTGAAGCCATCAAGGCTGTGGGACAAAACGGCGGCTATGTGTATATCATGGATGTGGCTGGCGGTGTGCCCTATATCAGCACTACCCTGAGCACCGACGTGACCGCACAAGTGAAAACACAACTTGGACTGAAATAAGCATCAACATTACCAGCCGGTGTTGCTGTCCACTGTGGCGGCACGCCGGCTTTTACTTACTATATGAGACACCTTTTGTCAATGATAGCATGGATGGCTGCCCTGCCCCTGATGGCACAAACCACTGCCAGCAGCAGCAAAGCACCTGATGCCACCATGGTTGCCACCACCTCTGCCCCAGCGGAAGCACCGCAGACGGCAGGCCTCAAGTTTGGCCACATCAGCTATGAACAGGCTGTGAAACTGATGCCTGAATATGCCGAGGTGCAGAGCCAGCTGCAACAGCTGAGAGCCAAGTATGACGAGGAGACAATGCGCGTGGCACAGGAGTTTAACGATAAGTACGAGGAGTTTCTGGAGGGTCAGGCAAACTTCCCACAGGCCATCTATCAGAAAAGGCAACTGGAGCTGGAAGACCTGATGAACCGTAACATCACGTTCAAGCAAGAGAGCCTGCGACTGCTGAAACAGGCAGAACAGGAAGCCATGAAACCTCTGCACGAACGTATGGCACAACTGCTGCGCATCATTGCAGAAGACAGGGGCTATGCCTTTATCATCAACACCGATGGCAACGCCTGTCCGTATATCAACCCTGCACAGGGCACTGACCTGCTGCCCATCGTTACCGCTACGCTGAAGAAGTAAATGAATCTGAGCACCTCTCCCGGACCCATAGGGATTTTTGATTCTGGCTATGGCGGACTGACCATCCTCAATGGCATACGCCAACTGCTGCCCCAGTACGACTTTCTGTATCTGGGCGACAATGCCCGTGCACCCTACGGCCCACGCTCGTTTGACGTGGTATATGAGTCTGTCTCTTATACACATCTGACGCTGCCGACGATATGCAGTGTGTA
>CALZNR010000040.1 GCA_945827565.1 uncultured Prevotella sp. | reverse complement strand
AACAGTACCTATCCCACGTTTGATCAGGCTGGGTTCGTCTATTCTATTCGTAATAGCAGCAGCTCGTTTGTAAACATTGCCTTTAACTATCATAAAGAGTCTGATTTCAACTTCTTGATGAGTGCTGAGGGCGATTTGAATGGTGCTTCTCAAAATGGACTTTCGTATGCAAAGGGTTTCAATCATTTGGTTGATCCTGTATATTACAGCAAAGATAATGTAATCTCGGATGATTATTCCAACATGTTCAATCAGGTGGATTATTTGTATTACAATTCTTTCCTATGGGATGGGACTTTTAATAAACAGGCTGATGGCGTGACTGATGACTACGATGCCCCCAATTATTATTACGCAAAAGGCATGAATTACATGACACAAACCAAAACTGATGGTTATATTGGAGCGTATGATATTAACATCAGTGGCAACATCAACAACCAAGTGTTCTTGGGACTTACCGTGGGGATACGTGATGTGCATTACAACAACTCTACCATCTATACCGAAAGTATTATCAGTAGTAGTAGTCAAAACAAGCTTCAGGGCGAACTTGATATGGTTAACAATATGTCAATAACGGGTACTGGTTACAGTATAAAGGCTGGAATTATTGTTAGACCCATAGAGACTTCACCGTTCAGATTTGGTTTTTCAGTTTCTACTCCCACGTGGTATGATTTGAAATCTTCAAATACACTGTCGTTTAGAAATAGAACATCTCATCAGAGTGTGGCTAATATGCCAGTGAAAATAGGTGAGGATTTTGATTTTAAGTTCTATACCCCATGGCAATTCGGCTTTAGTTTGGGAACAACCATTGATGATTATCTTGCTTTGGGCGCTACTTATGAGTATGAAGACTATTCTTCTGTCAACACAAGGATAGTGACTGGAGGCTATTATTCGGATTTTGGGGATTATTACGAAGACACATCTCCAGACAGAGAGATGAACAGGCATACGAAAAACACATTGAAAGGTGTACACACTATCAAAGTAGGAACTGAGTTCAAACCAGATCCAACTTTGGCTGTACGTTTTGGCTATAACTTCGTGTCTCCTTTATATAAAGAGGTGGGAGGAAGAAGTATGGATGTGGATTCTCCTTATTCTTTTTATGGCTCATTCACAGACTATATCAATTGGAAATCGACCAACCGCATTACCTGCGGCATTGGATATGTTTGGGATAAACTAATGTTGGATGTGGCGTATCAGTATTCTACTCAAAAGGGAACTTATCATCCAATGGTTGATTATACAATAGGGGAAAGCCAGTATTCACCCAGCACTACATCCGTGAAAAACAACAGACATTACTTGCAGTTGACGGTGGGTTATCAGTTCTGAAGCAAAATTTTAATGTACTTTTTTATCAAGAATGGTTCGTTTTGAATAAATATTTTTAATTTTGCTGTAAAATTCCGAAATATGAATATGGCATTTATCATCGTTGTATTGCTGTTGGTGGGGTATTTGCTGATAGGTACTTCGCACATCACGCGTGTCAACAGAGCAGCCATTGCCATGTTTGTATGTACGGTGGGATGGGTGATGTATATCTCATACGGTACTGATTTTGTGATGAGTCAGCACGCTCGAGGATTTTTGGATTTTCTTTCAGGAGAGTTGCCGAACAGCAACAATGTAAAGTATTACATCTATGACGATATTTTCTTAAATCATGTGGGAAAAGCAGCAGCGGTGTTGTTGTTCTTGCTTTCCACCATGTCGATTATAGAGATACTGAACAATAACGGATGCTTTGATTTTATCTCAGAGTGGATACGAACAAGGAACAGTAAACGATTACTGTGGACCATTACGATTGCGACATTTGTTATCTCTGCTAATTTGGACAATCTGACAACCACTGTCATGATGCTTGTAATCATGAGAAATGTGGTGCAAAACAGGAAACAACGCATGCTTATAGGTTCTGCGGTGGTATTGGCTGCCAACACCGGTGGTAGTTTTACTGTTATAGGTGATCCTGCCAGCGTGGTGATGTGGGGAAACGGAGCAGTTACTGCAACTAATTTCTCGGCTTATCTTTTCCTTCCAGCAGTAACAGCGTGGGTGGTGTTCACATACTTGATAGGAAGATCATTGCCCGACAGACTGGATTTGGAATGGCACATGGCACCCTATCGCGGTGATGATACCAATTTGAATCGCTGGCAAAGGATTGTGATGTTGCTGGTAGGAATCGGAGGTCTATGGTTTATACCTACATTTCATAATATTACAAAACTCAGCCCTTTTGTTGGTGCGCTCTGCGTGCTGTCTATCCTATGGGTTGTAAACGAGGTGTTCAATCGGAAACTTTATGGTGCTGATCAGATGACTACTGGCAACCGTATGCCAGCAGCTTTACAATACGGCACTATTCAGCAGATGCTGTTTGTTTTGGCGGTGATGCTTGGTATAGGTGTCGTCTATGAGACAGGCATCTTCTCTCTGTTGGCAGAATACGTTGACTATCAATTGCATAACGTATGGGGATTTGGACTTATCGTGGGTGTACTGAGTGGAATTATTGATACATTTGCCATTGCAGTGACAAGCATTTATATGTATCCTGTCATGGATGGGAATCTGAACCAGTGGGCGGATGCTGATTACTTGTCATGTTTTATGCAGAATGGAATCTTTTGGAAGATTATTGCATATTCCACAGGAGTAGGTGGCTGTTTTTTCTGTTTTGCCAACGTAGGTGGTTTGGCATTGATGAAAATGGAACGGATGAAGGTGTCCTGGTATCTTAAACATTGTACGTGGAAAGTCTGTGTGGGATGGCTGTTGGGTTATCTCGTTCTGTTTTTAGAATATTTTATAATGAGGTAGTTAGGTAAAAAGAAAAATAAGGAGAGATTATTATGGGAAGAATTAAAACAATTGGAATACTTACTTCAGGTGGTGATGCACCAGGTATGAATGCTGCAATCAGAGCCGTGACACGTGCAGGTATTTGTAATGGCTTTAACATCAAGGGCATTTATCGTGGATATGATGGTCTGATAAATGGAGAGGTTAAATCATTTACGACGGAGAATGTTAGTGGCATTATTATGCAGGGAGGTACTATCTTGAAAACTGCTCGTAGTATGGAGTTTATGACACCAGAGGGGAAACAGAAGGCATATGAGACGATGCAGAAAGAAGAAATTGATGCACTGGTGGTGATAGGAGGTAATGGCTCGTTGACCGGTGCTCGAGATTTTGCAGCGGAGTATGATGTATGCTGTATCGGACTACCAGGAACAATAGACAATGACCTGTATGGTACTGATTCTACCATTGGTTATGACACCACCATGAACACCATAGTTGAGTGCGTGGATAGAATACGTGATACAGCGCAAAGTCACGAACGAATATTCTTTATAGAAGTAATGGGTAGAGATGCAGGTTTTTTGGCGCAGAATAGTGCTATTGCCAGTGGTGCAGAAGCGGCAATCATACCAGAAGATTCAACTGATGTTGACCAGTTGGCTCGCTTTATGGAGCGCGGTATTCGCAAATCGAAGAAAAGTTGTATTGTTATTGTGTCTGAAAGTCCGAAATGCGGTGCGTTGTATTACGCAGACCGAGTGAAAAAAGAATTTCCTCACTTTGATGTACGTGTGTCTATTTTAGGACATTTACAGCGCGGTGGAAGACCTACTGCACATGACCGTATATTGGCAAGTAGAACAGGTGTGGGTGCAATAGAAGCTATTATGCAAGGACAGCGTAATGTTATGGTTGGCGTTAGAAATAATGAGGTTGTGTATGTGCCTTTTAGTGATGCCATCAGAACGGACAAACCGTTAGATATGAAACTCATCAAAGTGTTGGACGAACTGAGTATCTGATTTGTTCCTATTTATATTGTCGAAAAGTAACAAAGAATGGTTATTTTGGTTTTTTATGATTGAAAAAAGTGCAATAAAGAATTGAATATCTAAGTTTTTTGTTAACTTTGTGCAAAAATATACGGAAGACCGCTCTCAAATGCAATAACCTGCAGTGTTGCATATTGACGACCGGACAGTTTAACCTAAAAGAATCATTAAATCATAAACAGATATGTCACAGATAGTTGGTAGCATCTCTCAAATTATTGGACCAGTCATCGATGTGTACTTCGATGCAGAGGGAAAGGATGCAGAAAAAGTATTGCCAAAGATTCACGAAGCCCTTACGGTTGAGAGGGCAGATGGTACAGGTTTGGTGGTGGAAGTTCAACAACATATTGGAGAGGACACTGTGCGTTGTGTTGCTATGGACAATACCGATGGATTGAAGAGGGGGCTCAAAGTAACTCCTCTTGGATCTCCCATTTTAATGCCAGCTGGCGAACAGATCAAAGGTAGAATGCTAAATGTGATAGGGCAACCTATAGATGGCATGAAGCAATTTGACATGGAAGGGGGATATCCTATTCATCGTGAAGCACCTTCGTTTGAACAACTTTCAACACGCAAAGAAATGCTTGCAACGGGTATCAAGGTTATAGATTTGCTTGAACCGTACATGAAAGGAGGTAAAATCGGTCTTTTCGGAGGAGCTGGTGTGGGCAAGACTGTGCTCATTATGGAGCTTATCAATAATATTGCCAAGGGACATAATGGCTATTCTGTGTTTGCAGGAGTAGGAGAGCGCACCCGTGAAGGAAATGACCTTATCCGAGAAATGATAGAGAGTGGCGTTATCAGATATGGTGACAAGTTCAGAAAAGCAATGGATGAGGGCAAATGGGACCTCTCCTTGGTTGATCCTGAAGAATTGAAAAAGAGTCAGGCAACGTTAGTGTATGGCCAGATGAATGAGCCACCGGGAGCACGTGCTTCTGTAGCACTTTCTGGATTGACGGTGGCAGAGGAGTTCCGCGATCAAGGAGGAAAAGAAGGAGCCGCCGCTGATATTCTGTTCTTTATTGACAATATATTCAGATTTACTCAAGCAGGTTCTGAGGTGTCTGCCTTGTTGGGACGTATGCCTTCAGCAGTGGGCTACCAACCAACATTGGCAAGTGAAATGGGTACTATGCAGGAGCGTATTACTTCAACTAAGAGTGGTAGTATTACCTCTGTGCAGGCGGTGTATGTACCAGCCGATGACCTTACCGACCCAGCACCAGCTACAACCTTTACCCATTTGGATGCTACAACAGAATTAAGTCGTAAGATTGCGGAGTTGGGTATTTATCCTGCTGTAGATCCACTGGGAAGTACATCTCGTATTCTTGACCCACTGATTGTAGGCAAAGAACATTACGAGTGCGCGCAGCGTGTAAAGGAAATACTGCAACGTTATAAGGAATTGCAGGATATTATTGCCATTCTTGGCATGGATGAACTTTCTGACGAGGATAAACTGACGGTAAATCGTGCTCGAAGGGTACAGCGTTTCTTGTCTCAACCATTCTCTGTGGCAGAGCAATTTACAGGTCTGCCTGGTGTGATGGTGCCCATCGAGGATACGATCAAGGGATTTAATGCCATCCTTGATGGCGAGGTAGATGATTTGCCTGAACAAGCATTTCTCAACGTGGGAACTATAGAAGATGCGAAAGCGAAGGCCAAGAAGTTGATGGAGGCTGCAAAAGGTTAATGCTCAATGAATGTTGATATGACTTTAAGGCTGAGGATCGTTTCACCAGAGAAGATAGTCTTTGTTGGAGATGTTAGTAGTGTGACGGTGCCGGGCATGGTAGGTGAGTTTCAAGTTTACCCAAATCACGCTCCACTCATTTCTTCGCTTGTATCTGGACGTTTGGTTTATGATCCTGTCAATGAAGGAAGAAAGGAAATGACTATCTCTGGTGGATTTGTCGAGGTCCAAAATAATGAGGTGAATCTCTGTGTAGAATTGTAGTGCGTATGAAATACCTCAACAGATTGTGTGGAAGATATCTCTTGTGGAGTATCGGACTGATGTCCGTTGTTTCAGCGATAGTATATGCTGTTGCCATCATGGGAGAATTCCAAGGACTGTTGTTACCTGCTTTAGTCAGTGTGATTTTTTTGCTTGTATTCAATGTGCTTGAAATTTTGATTTGGCGCAAAGTGGCATATAAGGCCCCTGAGCAATTAACCACTTTCTATACTGCAGTTTCAGGCTTCCGCATGTTATTGGCATTGGGACTTTTATTCGTCTATTATATCACATTATCGGATAAGTTTGGAATGAAGAATTTCGTTGTGGTGTTTCTTGCATATTACTTTGTAATGCTGGGCATGCATTCAATATTTTTTTCTTATGTATCCAACGGTGGTGATAAACTTAATAAACTATAACGACAAATGTGCAAGATGAGATATATACGATCGGTAATTTTATTGGTCTTGATGGCAGTTCTGCCTTCATCTGCGATGGCATCGGAGAATACTGATGGTGGTTTGAATATTCCAGAGATTGTAATGGAACACCTTGCCGATGCTTATGAGTGGCACATAGCTACGTACAATGGAAAGCATATAAGCATTCTCTTGCCCATCATTGTTAGAAGTGGTCAAACTGGGGAGTGGGTGATCTGTGATGCACACACATTACCAGCTCCGTTCTACTTTGATACAGCTCATCATGGCAAAATCTATGAGAAAATGCCCGATGGAACGACAGAAAGACCGATTGACTTAAGTTTGACAAAGATTGCAGTCCAGATATGGATTGTCGTTGTTCTGATGATTGTGATATTCATGTCATGTGCTTGTTGGTACAAGAAACGTGATGAGAAGAGTATGGCTCCTAAAGGTTTTGTTGGCACGATGGAGATGTTGGTAATGTCTATCCATGATGACGTGATTCGTCCATCTATCGGAGAAAAACACTACAGAAAGTATGCCCCCTATCTGTTAACAGTCTTCTTCTTGATTTTCTTTATCAATTTGGTTGGATTGTTTCCTGTATTCCCTGGTGGTTCCAATGTTACTGGCAATATAAATGTCACACTGTTCCTCGCTGTATGTACAATGCTTGCTGTGAATCTTTTTGGTAACAGGGAGTATTGGAAGGAGATATTTTGGCCAGAGGTGCCTATATTCTTGAAAGCCTATCCTGTTCCTTTAATGCCAGTCATAGAGTTGTTTGGTATCTTTACTAAACCTTTTGCACTGATGATTCGTCTCTTCGCAAACATGATGGCAGGGCATGCAGTGATATTGAGTTTCACTTGTGTAATCTTTTTAGGATGGACTATGGGTGATAGTAGTTTTGGTTATGGTTTGAACGTTTTTGGTGTTATAATGATGCTTTTCATGTATGCACTTGAAACGCTTGTAGCTTTTGTACAGGCATACGTCTTTACAATGCTGAGCGCTGTGTTTATTGGACAGGCACACAAGGAGCACCATGCAGAATAACAAGAGGACAAAATAATACATTAACAACTTAAATATTTGTAATTATGATTATTTCAACATTATTGGCCGCTGAAGGTCTGGCACAGCTGGGCTGCGGTTTGGGAGCTGGTATTGCAACTTTGGGTGCAGGTATTGGTATTGGTAAGATAGGTGGTAGTGCCATGGATGCTATTGCACGTCAGCCTGAGGCAACAGGCAAGATACAGACAAACATGATTCTTACTTCTGCGTTTGTTGAAGGTGTTGCTCTCTTTGCAGTGGCTGCTTGTGCGTTCCTTATCAAGTAAGAAGAGAAAAATATGTTTTGAATATTTAACTATATACAATGGAAAATTTGCCATCAATACTGACTCCCGATTTGGGATTGCTCTTTTGGATGCTTTTGGCATTCTTGGTAGTTTTCTTCTTTGTAGGCAAGTTTGGTTTTCCTGTAATCATTGATATGGTTGAGAAACGCAAACGCTACATTGATGATAGCTTGCAGAAAGCTCAAGAAGCATCTGAGCGTTTGGCTAATATCCAAAAAGAGGGAGAAAGCATGCTTCAGGAGGCTCGTCAGAAACAGGCGCAATTGTTGAGTGAGGCGGCTGAAACTCGTGATGCCATTGTGGCACAGGCACAAAGCAAAGCCCAAGAGGAAGCCAGCCGTCTTATTAGCAATGCCAAAGCAGAGATTGAGAGTCAAAAGCAGGCGGCCATCAGCGAGTTGCGAGTTCAGGTGGCAGAACTATCTGTAAGGGTGGCTGAGAAGATTCTTCGTAGGGAACTCTCCTCGGAAGCCAACCAGATGGAGATCATCGATCGGCTGTTGGATGAAATTTCAGTTGAAGATAAAGAGTAAAGGCGTATGAATGTAGGAGTAATATCGGTGAGATATGCCCGTGCGTTGCTCAAGGCAGCTATCGGCGCAAAACTTGAAGATACTGTGTATCGTGAAATGATGGTTCTTGCAAAAAACTTCATAGATGTGCCCGGGCTTAGGTCCACGATAGATAATCCCATGCTTCCTAAAGACACAAAGAAAAAGTTGCTGATGATGGCATGTGGAGATGATACCTCCCAGCTTTCAGAACAGTTTATTACGCTTGTGTTGGGAAATAACCGTGAGGATATTCTTCAGTTCATGGCAAA
>CALZNR010000039.1 GCA_945827565.1 uncultured Prevotella sp. | reverse complement strand
GACCTCGCAATGAAGTCAGTCCGTTTTGCATATCAGCATCCAACAAGACAGAACGCATTATATTATAAAGCAAGCGCAATAAAGTGCTGTTGGGATGGGTGTTTACTGTCAAGATTACAATTGACCTTTGGTGGAGGGCAGATCGAAGTGGTGAATGTCACGACGCACAGCCATTTTAACCGCTCTGGCAAAACTTTTGAAGATAGATTCTATCTTGTGATGCTCATTTGTTCCCTCTGCCTGTATGTTAAGGTTCATCAGTGCGCTGTCGCTAAGACTTTTGAAGAAATGATAAAACATCTCGGTGGGCATCTCTCCAATCTTTTCGCGCTTAAATTCCGCATCCCATACCAACCAAGGGCGTCCGCCAAAGTCGAGTGCTACACGGCACATGCAATCGTCCATAGGAAGGCAGAAGCCATAACGTTCTATACCCCGCTTGTTTCCTAATGCCTGATGAATACACTGACCCAATACAATCGCCGTGTCTTCAATGGTGTGATGTTCATCTACGTATAGATCTCCTTTTACGTCTATTTTTAAATCTATACCTCCATGACGTCCAATCTGTTCAAGCATGTGATCAAAGAACCCTAATCCAGTATGAATGTCACACTTCCCGTTTCCGTCCAGATTCATGCTGACGTGGATATCGGTTTCATGTGTGGTGCGTTGTATGGTTGCTGTGCGTTCTCCCGCAAACAATAATTCTGCAATTTTTTCCCATGTCATCCCTTCCTTGCCAATGATTAGGCTCTTACATCCTATATTCTCGGCAAACTGGCGGTCGGTCTCTCGGTCACCAATCACGTAACTCTCTGCAATATTATATGCTGGGTTGTTGATATATTTTTCAACCATTCCAATGCCGGGCTTTCTGGTTGGGGCGTTATCTTCAGGGAAATGCCGGTCGATAAGTATGTCGTCGAACGTAATACCTTCACCTTGCAGAGTGCGCAGTATAAGGTTATGAACAGGCCAAAATGTGTTTTCGGGAAAAGAAGGTGTACCCAATCCGTCCTGATTGCTCACCATTACAAACAGATAGTCAAGATGGCTGCGTATAAAACTCAGGTTTTTGATGGTGCCTGGTACAAAAGTTAACTTCTCAATAGCGTCAATCTGTTCGTCTTCAGGCTCTTGTATGAGTGTTCCGTCTCGGTCAATAAAAAGTATCTTCTTGGGTTGTTCCATGTCAGAAATTGAATGTTATGAGGTAAAGGGGGGGGTGGATAATTTGCAGATGGGCAATGATTTTACACAATCTGTTGCTGTCGTTGATGTTCAATGCTTCCGTAAAGATAATAACCTATGTAGAGTATGATAGTGCGAGATGCAAGAAGGCACCAACCGCATACCAAGGCCAACAGGAAGTGCAGCCAATCTATATATCCGGGAAGCACTACGGGGTCGGCTATCCAACAGCCACGTAGATACTCAATCTTCGCAATCCAGATGATGGAGTAGGGCAGTAGCGTGACAGCACTGACACACAGCAATATGAGAGTTTCTATAAGTATAACTGAGAAGATTTTCCCATACTTTTCTACGGCAATCTTGGCATTGTTGGAAACGCATTGCCAAAGAGACGTGTTGGATTCCAATAGGTATTTCATTAAAACGAAGTATAGTGGAATAAGTAGCAGTTGAAGAATACCCCATATCACTATAGTGAGAAAGGAGGTTAGAGGATGCTCTGCAAATCGTGTGACAATCTGTGGGAATACTCCGTCAATATCAATTTCAAAAAGATTCTTCCAATAAGCAAAGACAATAAAAAATGCGCATGGTATCATTTGAAGGATAACAGCGACAAAGATGCCTTTGAGAGCACGCCAATAGGTTCTCTTGTTGAAGTGAAGAAAGCGAAGTTTTGGCATTTGCATGCTACCCTGTGTAAGGTGAAGTGAGAGCAACTCGATATGGTTGGCGTAGAACCCCACTTCTACCAATCCTCCAAGGATGAACAGTATGCTTGCCGTTATAACGGCATGGAGAGCCCACGATGGGTGTGACAAGTATAGGGCACACACGATGGTGAGAAGCATGAAGATAACAGCAAACAGCAGGGAGGTGAATAGCGAGTGTTTGATGAGTATGTGTTTGTTGTGAAACAACAGTCGGAAACCATGTTTGATGACACCTGCGGTGCTACGCTCTTTCATGGGAGCGTCGTAAATAGAATTCTCCATCAATCAGTAATTATGCTGTAAATGAAATACACTGCAAAATTACTGATTAATGGAGAAAAAGCAAAACAAATAACCTTTTTTATGTTATCTGTAATGTGGACCTTTTCATAGAGGAAGAGGCGTGTATGGCTATACTTCTTTAATGAGTTGCACCGAACGTTTCAAGAAAGCATCCAACGCAGCCCCCTTGAGCATACCGTTTTGCAACAGAGCCAAGTCGATAAGCTGATTCACCACAGCATTGTCTTTGGCATATTGTGCCAATATGTTGTTGCGTTTTTCTTTTTGCTCATCAATGGCTTTTTCTGTTTGTTCGCGGTTGTCTTTTTCTTCTTTCGTTATTTCCTCTGGCTTCTTCTTCTCTGTTGTTTGTCTGATAGCGGCAAGACGAGCCTCCAAGCCTTTTATTTCACCACATACAGGTTTAAGTTCTTCTGCCGTCTTTGCAGTACAATTGTTCAGCACATTTTTGATAAGTGCATGATCGCTATTGAGCACAACGGTGTATGTGTCGGGCATTTGTGCATAGAATGCCATGCCTGGTTGATAGCGGCTGATGTCTTTCATTCTGCGCATGTATTCGCTTTGGATGATGACCACCGGTTGTGCTGTTTCTCCCAATGCCTGCACGTCCACCATGAATTCTGTTTTGTCAATCTTTGGCATTCTGCTATTGAATACAGTGGTGATGTTGTTCTTTTCGTCATCAGAGAAAGAAGTGGCTTTGGCTTCTTCCTTTACAATGAGTCGGTCTATCACGTCACCATCAACGCGAGTAAATCTGCTCTTTTCAAATTTCTGTTCTAACATGGATACCAACGGAACATCCAACTGACCGTCAAGTATCAATACACTGTAGCCTTTGCTCTTGGCTGCCTCGATGTAGCTGTATTGGTCGTTTTGGTTGTTGGCATACAGGTATATCAGATTGCCGTCCTTATCGGTTTGGTTATCTTTAATCAGAGTCTGATATTCTTCAAAGGTGAAGTACTTTCCTTCAGAGTCTTTCAGCAAGAAGAACTCCTTGGCACGGTCATAGAATGACTCCTCGCTCAGTAGTCCATAGTCAATGAAGAGTTTCAGATGATCCCATTTCTCTTCATAGTCTTTTCTGTTTTCTTTGAAAATGGCTGCCAATCGGTCACTTACCTTCTTGGTGATGTATGAAGAGATTTTCTTTACATCTCGATCACTTTGCAGATAACTGCGGCTTACGTTCAGAGGAATATCTGGTGAATCAATAATGCCATGCAGCAGTGTCAGGAAGTCGGGTACAATACCTTCCACCTGATCGGTTACAAACACTTGATTGCAGTATAATTGGATTTTGTTGCGCTGCAGTTCAATGTTAGACTGGATGCGAGGAAAGTAAAGAATACCGGTGAGATTGAATGGGTAATCTACATTGAGGTGTATCCAAAACAGAGGCTCATCGTGCATGGGGTAAAGAGTACGGTAAAAACTCTTGTAGTCTTCATCCTTCAGTGTGCTGGGACTCTTGGTCCACAGAGGTTCAACACTATTGATAATGTTGTCTTCATCGGTCTCTTGCTGCTTACCGTCTTTCCATTCTGTCTTCTTGCCAAATGCAACAGGAACCGGCATGAATTTACAGTATTTGTTCAGTAGTCCTTCAATTTTATGCTTATCCAAGAACTCTTTGCAATCATCATCAATGTGCAGGATAATATCGGTGCCATGCTCTTCCTTCTGTGTATCTTCCATTTGATAGGAGGGACTTCCGTCGCAACTCCATTTCATTGCCTGTGAGTTTTCCTTGTAACTTAGTGTTACAATTTCAACCTTCTTGCTCACCATGAAAGAGGAATAAAAGCCCAAGCCAAAGTGACCGATGATGTTGTTGGCATTGTCCTTATATTTCTCCAAGAAGTCATTGACGCCAGAAAAAGCAATCTGATTGATGTATTTCTCGATTTCTTCAGCAGTCATTCCGATGCCTTGGTCGCTAATGGTGATAGTACCAGCAGTCTCATCCACCTTGATGTGTACGGTGAGATTGTCTGTACTGCCTTTAAACTCTCCTTTAGCTGCCAATGTTTTCAGTTTCTGCGTAGCATCTACTGCGTTAGACACCATTTCGCGTAGAAATATCTCATGATCAGAATACAAGAATTTTTTGATTACCGGGAATATGTTTTCCGTAGTTACTCCAATTGTACCTTGTTGCATAGTTCTATTATTTTATAATTTCTCTTTCCTTGCTTTCTGCAAAAATCATGCCACACATTTGTCTATAGACGCACGTGTCGCATGTTTTTGAATTATTGGTTGGCTTGAAAGGTTTATTCGTGTCAAATATTTCCTGTAGAGTGTTGCTCAGATATGTCATAAATGTTTCTTGATAGGGTGAAACATCATGGACAGGAAATTTGTCAATGACGATGGCTGGGTCATAGTCTTCGCCTACAGCGTGTTGAATGAAGAGCAGGGCGGGACTTACTTTGCAGGCATCTGCATTGTATTTTTTGTCGGATTGCACTAAGATACTGTATAGCAATGCCTGAATGTAGTAATTGCCTTTTGCAGGAGGGCGGTTGGTGTCAAAGAGCTGTTCTATGCTATTGATGGGGCTTTTGCTGTACGAACCTGTTTTGTAATCTATTACACGTATCAACTTTTGCCCCCGCTTATCAGTGATGCAGTCTAAACGGTCTATCCTTCCGCCAATGGTGGTATGCAGTTCTCCCTGAGGCATTTGAATGGTGTAGCGTTTTATCACATCACATTCCAGTCCTATGATTTGGAAGGGGGCCAATTGTAGGTCAATTCGTAGCAGACGTTTCAGATAAGTTACAATTACCTGTCGGTTGATAAGTTCCAATCCATTGTAAATATAGCCTCCGTGTTGTGCACCTCTGCTAAATTCTTTGATGAATGCTTTCTCAACTGCCATTTGGACGCTACTCTCGTTTTTCAGCATCGCAAGTATGGACTGTTTGCTCACTATGTGTTGTTTGTCTGCCATCTGCTCGTATATATGTTGTGAGGCCTCATGGAAAATGTTACCGAAGGTTCGTTGGTCCATCAGTTCGTCTTCTTCTGGCAATTGGTCTTTGATGTTGAGAACATAGCGGTAATAGAATTGAAGTCCGCATTTCAAATAACGGTTAATGGCAGTAGGTGTTAGTTTGGCCGTACTCTCATCGGTGGCAGTAAAGTGTTGGCGTAGCACCTCTATGGTATGTTCTGATTTATTGACAGGCATTGGCAAATATGGCAGGGCCATTTTGTTGCCAGTAAGCACTCCTTGTTCTATATGATGCCCACTTTCTATCAGCATCTGCAACACGAAACGGCTCATCTCACCACGCTTGCCGTTGGCAGTGGCATGGTTATATACCAACGTGATGTCTTTGGCACGCTGAATCATGCGGTAGAAATAGTAGGCATAGATGGCAGCCTTGTTGTCTATGGTAGTCAGACCGTGGGCTTTTCGCACGCTATAGGGAATGAAAGATGTGTCATTGAGTCCGCGAGGTATATTTCCTTCGTTGCATGAGAGGATGAGCATGTGATCGAAGTCCAAGTTCCTTGTTTCAAGTACACCCATTACCTGCACGCCTGTGGCTGGTTCACCATGGAAAGGTACCGAGGCTTGGCGAAGCAACTGCGTAAGAAGTCTGGTCAAGGTATGCCCATCGATGCTTATCTCATCATTACTTATCAGTTGATTGACTCGGTTAACGATGGTATAGGTTCTAAAAAGTGCTTCCTTGGTGAAAGGAGATTCTTGTTCTGACAATTGTTGGGCCACTTTTTTTATCAAGCGAAGCAACCATCCAGAGAGTTCCTTGTCGTTGACAGGTTTATAGACTTCTGCGTCCAAATGTCCAAGATATTTGGCATAAGGGTGTTTCTTCACTCTTTGCATAAAAGATTTGAGAAATCTTTTTTTCTGTTTATCGTAACCTGATAATTGCAGAGAGAGTAGCAAATGTACCAGTGATACTATGGGAGACAAATGCAGAGGATAGCCAGTGGTGATATTGAGTGTGGACACCTTATCGGGGATACAGTGTACAATGGCTGGTAGCATCTTCTCATCACATAGGATGATAGCAGTGCGTTTGTCGTGGATATAACGGTTGTCTTCCAGCAACCATTGGCTCACATATCTTGCTTGGATATTGTCGGTAGAAGCTCCAAAAAGTCTAATGTTTTTAGGTGATTTGAAGCATTCGTAGATGGAAGTGCTGTGATTGTTTAATTCGTTTGGGAAATCCTCTATCAGTATGGAGATATAATGTCCTGCCTCATGAGTTGATTGCATGTAGTAGTGGTCGAAGTCCCAGTAGAACATCGCCTTACCTTCATCTTTGATTCTCTGAAACATGTTCTTCTCTACAGGGTGCACCATGTTGAATCCCACAAAGACATATTTATCGAATGGGAAATTGAGTTGGGGGGTGCAGACAACGCTTCTGTAGAGTGCCCCTTCGTATGCCAAACCCTGTTGGTTGAGAGATTGGTTATAGTGGGTGTATATGCGGTGTAATTGCTTCCACATCTGCAGAAAACGGCGCTTCATTTCTGTGGATTTGTTTTCTACCAAAGTGCCAAAAAACTGCTTGAGCATTGACAACTGTTCTTTCGAAAGGTAGGAAAGATCATCCATCTCATGCAAATCAGCAACATTGGAAAGTACTTTGCCCGCATCAGCCATGTTTTTGTCTATATCGTCAAAGTCATTGAGCATGACTTGCCCCCAGCCATAGAAGTGGTCCAGTGTTTCCTCGGAGCCTGTACAAATACGGTAAGACCGATGCAATTCTGTCACGAGTTTTATTTCATCGGTCACTGCTAAAGATGTGTAGGAGTGAAAAAGTTCGCTGATGGTAAGATATGAAGGACTCCATAAAGCATGCCTTGTGCTTCTGTAAAGGCTTTCTGCAAAAAACAACCGTGCACGCTTGTTAGGGAAAATAACTACTGTACGTGAAAGGTCATTTCCCAACTTGTGCAGCATATCTGCTGCCACCTCATCTAAAAAAGTGCGATTCATAACGAGATAATCAAATCTTGAAACACATACCACAGATAGCCTTTAACGTGCTTGTATCCCATGGCTTCCAATAAATTTACATATTCCTGCACCTGTGTCTGATGCTTTGTCATCGGTTTTCCGAACTTGAAGTCGAGTACCACTGTTTCTTCTCCCTTGCTCATCACTCTGTCGGGACGCCTTTCTATAATGGTGTGGCTTGACTCTTCTTGTGTGATGATGGAGCACTCATTATGCAGTGCCCATGTACCGTCAAACCATTGCTTCACTTCCGGTTGTTGTAGTTTGCTGTTGATGAGTGCCTCTATCTCGCTGGTAGTCATGCCTATGTCTGCATCAAGAACCCCCTCAGATTCCAACAGTCGTATCTCTTTTTTTATATCAGCGTAGGTGTTGATATTTGCCATCAGTTGGTGTAGCACAGAGCCACGATGGATATACATTTGCTGTCTGTTTTGTGATGGTGCATCAGTGTCGGTGCCTGTTTTTTCTTCTTTTAGGAACAGGATGCTTTTGTTACTTTGCTTGTATTCTGCCTTGGAATGATTGACCTGTATTTCAACCAAATGTCGCATGGGCTTGTGGCCTTTCTGATCTACAGATGGGGAACCTGCGTCCTCAAGTTCTCCGTATTTCAGGATAATAGCTTCTTTCTTAGCTTCCCCCTCTTCTAAATCTACACATCCCTCTGTAGCAGCAGTTCCTGTATGGCAAGTCACGTTCAATATGGAACCTGGCAATGCCTTCTGTACTTCTTCCAGTGCCTGCTCAATACTGTAGGAGCGTGTAGAGGTGGCTTCTTTCTTGCCAATGATTGTCAGACTTCTGCACGCTCTTGTCAGTGCCACATACAGCAGATTCAGGTTATCTACTGTGTTCTGGAGATGTTCGGTCAGATAGTCTCCTTCATAAATGGTTCCGTTCATGGCATTTTTGCTGAAATCAACGGGAACCAATGGCATTCTGTTGTAGGGCTCTTCAGTGGGTTTGCACCATACCACATTGTCAGCATGATAAGATTCAATCTGCCAGTCACAGTAGGGTAGTAGGATGTGGTCGTATTCCAGTCCTTTACTCTTGTGGATAGAAAGGATGTGTATGCCTTCTACACCATCGCTCTGTATGGTCCTGCCTGCATAGGTGCTGTCCCATTCCTTGATGAATCCAGATAAGTCAGCAGGTGGGGTTTCTGTGTATTCCATGATACAGTCGTGCAAAGCGCATACATAGGCTCCCTCGTCTGGCAGTCTGTATAGTTCATAAAGTGCATATAAGCGGTCAACCATATCGGGTCTGTCTCTTATACACATCTCCGAGCCCACGAGACAGGCAGATATCTCGTAT
>CALZNR010000038.1 GCA_945827565.1 uncultured Prevotella sp. | reverse complement strand
GCGCATAACAGTCTAATGGCCGATTTGGGTTTACAGTGAGGGAAGCGGTGCTTTCTTCACAGGAAAGTGATGTTTTCGAGCCGAGAAAATTTTACTTTCCTTACGAGAATGAAGTACATTCTTGCCGAGAATGAAATTCATTCTCGTAAGGAATGAAACTCATTCTCGTAAGGAGTGAAACCCGTTTTCGTAAGGAAAGTAAAATTCTCCCGGCTTGCCCATGTGCCTTGCTGCTATGGAAACGAAAGTCTTCTGGCGGGGAAACAAAATGAGAATGACAGAGGGGGCAGGGCAAAGAGCCATGGAGTGGATGCCAAAAGCACAAAAAAGGCGCATCAAAACGTTGCGTTCTGATGCGCCTTTGGATATGAATTTCCAAAAAATGGGATGCGGCTTAGTTCTCGGGTGCCTTGTCAATCAGTTCCATGAACTGGTCGAGCTTGGGAGTGATGATGATCTGTGTGCGGCGGTTGCGCAGTTTTCCAGCCTCTGTGTTGTTGTCGCTGAGCGGATTGTACTCGCCACGACCGCCTGCAGTGAGGCGCTTGGGATCCACGCCATACTGGTTTTGCAGCGCCTGCACCACGCTGGAGGCACGCAGACAAGAGAGGTCCCAGTTGTTGCGGATGTTCTCGCGTGAGATGGGCACATTGTCGGTGTTGCCCTCAATCAGCACGTCATAGTCCTTGTAGTCCTTGATGATTTTGGCAATCTTGCTCAGTGTCTCTGCGGCACGCTCGTTGATTTCGTAGGAGCCACTCTTGTAGAGCATGTTGTCGGCAAGCGAGATATACACCACACCCTTGAGCACCTGCACGTCCACCTCTTTCAGCTCTTCGCGGCTCAGCGAGCGTGTGAGGTTGTTGGTGAGCACCATATTCAGTGAGTCGCTCTTGCTCTTCACCTCCACCAAGTGGCGTATGTATTGGTTGGACTCGTTGATTTGATCCACCAGTTTCTCAATGCTCACGTTGTTCTGACTGGCGTTGTTAAGGCTCTTGTCGAGTGCGCTCTGCACTGCCTCGTATGCCTTTTTTGAACCAGCCAACTGCTCCTCCAGACTGGTGATACGTGCCTTGCTGGCAGCCAACTGCTCCTTGGCATCCTGATAGTTCTTGGTCAGCTCCTTGTTTTCAAGCTGACAGTTTTCCAAATCCTTTTTGCTGGCACAGCTGCTGATGAGCAGGCAAACCAGTGCCAATGAAATTGTAAATACGTTCTTCTTCATCCTTGTGAAACTTTAAATCGAGTGCAAAGGTACGGAGATGATGGCTAAAAGTCAAGCGCAATTACATATATTTAACGATTTTTGAAAGAAGAGCGAAGAATGAAGAACGAAGAATGAAGCAGAGTGATTTTTTTTTCTTATTTTTGCAATCAGTTACAAACAAGCATATCAAAACAAAATCAGATAGCATGATACTATTTTTCAAAACTCCGCAAAACAGCGTGATTGCAACAGAGGTAGATCACCAACTCTCCACCGAGGAGAAGAATGAACTGTGCTGGTTGTATGGCAATGCCGAAACCCTGGACCAAGAAACCCTGGACGGCTACTTTGTGGGGCCGCGCAGAGAGATGGTTACTCCTTGGAGTACCAATGCCGTTGAGATAACCCAGAACATGAACCTCAAGGGCATTACACGTATTGAGGAGTATTTTCCTGTGGATTCCAAGGAAGCCGACCACGACCCCATGCTGCAACGCATGTATGAGGGACTGGATCAAGACATCTTTACCGTGAACATACAGCCCCAGCCCATCAAGCGTGTGGAGAACCTGGAGGAATACAACGAGCAGGAAGGCCTGGCGCTGTCGCCCGAGGAAATAGAGTATCTGCACAAGATAGAGCAGCAGAACGGCAGACCGCTCACCGATTCGGAAATCTTTGGCTTTGCACAAATCAACTCAGAGCACTGCCGTCACAAGATTTTCGGCGGCACCTTTGTCATCGACGGCAAGGAAATGCCCTCGAGCCTTTTTGCCATGATCAAGAAAACCACCCAGGAGAATCCCAACAAGATACTGTCGGCATACAAAGACAATGTGGCATTTGCCCAGGGACCCGTGGTGGAGCAGTTTGCACCGAAAGACCAGTCAACCAGCGACTTCTTTGAGGTGAAAGACGTGGAGAGCGTGATATCGCTCAAGGCAGAGACACACAACTTCCCCACCACCGTGGAGCCCTTCAACGGTGCCGCCACAGGTACGGGTGGAGAGATTCGCGACCGTATGGGTGGCGGTGTAGGCTCGTGGCCCATCGCCGGTACGGCAGTGTATATGACCGCCTATCCGCGTGTGAACAACACTGCAGGAGGCATGGAGCCCCGCAAGTGGCTGTATCAAACTCCCGAGCAGATATTGATCAAGGCATCCAACGGAGCCTCTGACTTTGGCAACAAGTTCGGACAGCCGCTCATCTGCGGTTCGGTGCTCACCTTTGAGCATCAGGAGCCCGGCGATGCCGCCAAATATGCCTACGACAAGGTGATTATGCTGGCAGGAGGTGTGGGCTACGGCACCAAGCGCGACTGTCTGAAGAAAGAACCACAGCCCGGCAACAAGGTGGTGGTGGTAGGCGGCGACAACTACCGCATCGGTCTGGGAGGCGGCTCAGTGTCGTCGGTAGATACCGGCAGATACAGCAACGGCATAGAGCTGAACGCCGTGCAGCGTGCCAACCCCGAGATGCAGAAGCGTGCCTACAACCTGGTGAGAGCACTGTGCGAGGAGGATGTAAACCCCGTGGTGAGCATCCACGACCACGGTTCGGCAGGTCATCTGAACTGCTTGTCGGAGCTGGTGGAAGAGTGTGGCGGACGCATCGACATGACCCAGTTGCCCATCGGCGACAAAACCCTCTCTGCCAAGGAAATCATTGCCAACGAAAGTCAGGAGCGCATGGGACTGCTCATTGACGAAAAGCATATAGAGCATGTGCGCAGGATAGCAGAGCGCGAGCGTGCACCGATGTATGTGGTGGGCGAGACCACAGGCGATGCACACTTCTCCTTTGTGCAGGGCGACGGCGTGAAACCCTTTGACCTGGATGTGGCGCAGATGTTCGGCCACTCTCCCAAGACGGTGATGGTGGATACCACCGTGGAGCACCACTATGCAGACGCCGTGTATAGCGCCGACAAGATAGACAGCTATGTGGAAAATGTGCTGAAGTTGGAGGCTGTGGCATGTAAAGACTGGCTCACCAACAAGGTCGATCGCTCTGTGACGGGCAAGATAGCACGCCAGCAATGCCAGGGACCCCTGCAGTTGCCGCTGAGCGACTGCGGTGTGGTGGCACTCGACTACCGTGGACGCAAGGGTATAGCCACCGCATTGGGACATGCCCCGCAGGCAGGACTTGCCAACCCACAGGCAGGCAGTGTGCTCTCTGTGGCAGAGGCACTTACCAACATTGTGTGGGCTCCGCTGGCCGACGGCATGGACAGCCTGTCGCTCTCAGCCAACTGGATGTGGCCCTGCCGCTCGCAGCAGGGAGAGGACGCCCGTTTGTACAGCGCAGTGAACGCCCTTTCCGACTTCTGCTGCGCCCTGCAGATCAACGTGCCCACAGGAAAAGATTCGCTCTCACTGACACAGCAATATCCCAATGGCGAGAAGATTATCAGTCCGGGCACCGTTATCGTGAGTGCCGGCGGTGAGGTGAGCGATGTGCGCAAGGTGGTGTCGCCCGTGCTGGTGAACGACAAGAACGCCTCACTCTATCATATCGACTTCTCGTTCGACGAGCAGCGTCTTGGCGGTTCTGCCTTTGCCCAGAGCTTGGACAAGGTGGGCGACGATGTGCCCACGGTGAAGAACGCCGAATACTTCCGTGACGCCTTTGAGGCTGTGCAGCAGATGGTGGAGCGCGGATGGATCATGGCTGGCCATGACATCAGTGCCGGCGGCTTGGTGACCTGCTTGCTGGAGATGTGCTTTGCCAATACCGAGGGCGGTATGCACATCAACCTGCACAACCTGTGCAAGGACGGCGACATGGTGAAGGCACTCTTTGCAGAGAACCCCGGCGTGGTGATTGAGGTGGCTGCCGAGCATCAGGATGAGATGAAGGCACTGCTGGAAGAGCGTGGAGTGGGCTATGCCAAGATAGGCTATCCCACACCTGCCAACCGACAGCTGGTGGTGAAATGCAACGAGGTGGAGCACAGCTTTGACATCGACGCCCTGAGAGATGTGTGGTACAGCACCTCGCATCTGCTCGACAGAAAACAGAGCTTCAACGGCTGCGCCGACGAGCGTGCCGCCAACTATAAGCACCAGCCAGTGGAGATGAAGTTTAACAGCAACTTTACTGGCAGCTTGAAGCAATACGGCATCAGCGCCGACCGCAGGGAGCGCACAGGCATCAAGGCAGCCATCATCCGTGAGAAGGGTACCAATGGTGAGCGCGAGATGGCTTACTCGCTCTATCTTGCAGGCTTTGACGTGAAGGATGTGATGATGACCGACCTGATCAGTGGCAGGGAAACACTGGAAGACATCAACATGATAGTGTTCTGCGGAGGCTTCTCTAACAGCGACGTGCTGGGTTCTGCCAAAGGTTGGGCAGGTGCCTTCCTGTTCAATCCCAAGGCAAAAGAGGCGCTCGACCGCTTCTATGCCCGTGAAGACACCCTCTCGCTCGGCATCTGCAACGGATGCCAGCTCATGGTGGAACTGGGACTGATAGAGGGCAAGACACCCACCATAGCCCCCAAGGGAGCACAGGTGGCAAGGATGCTGCACAACAAGTCGCACAAGTTTGAGAGCGGTTTTGTGTCGCTTGCCATCCCGCAAAACAAGAGCGTGATGTTTGGTTCGCTGGCAGGCAATAAGCTGGGCATCTGGGTGGCTCACGGAGAGGGCCGCTTCTCACTGCCCAAGGCAGAGAGCGAATACCACATCATTGCCAAATACAACCACGCAGGCTATCCTGCCAACCCCAACGGGTCAGACTATAACGTGGCAGGCATCTGCTCTGCCGACGGTCGCCATCTGGCGATGATGCCCCACTTGGAGCGTGCCATCTTCCCCTGGCAGTGCGGCACCTATCCGCAAGAGCGCAGGATGGACGAGGTGACCCCCTGGATAGAGGCCTTTGTCAACGCCCGTAAGTGGATAGAGCAGAAGCAGGCATAAGCAGCGGAAGTATGAGCAAGATGAAAATGCTGGGCAACTGCTTCAAGACATTTTTCAAAATAGGACTTTTCACGCTGGGTGGCGGGTATGCTATGATACCCGTCATCCGCGAGGAGGTGGTGAGGCATCATCGGTGGTTGGAAGACGAGGAGTTGCTCGACCTGATAGCCGTGGCACAGAGTTGTCCCGGTGTGTTTGCCATCAACATCAGCACCTTTGTGGGCTACAAGCTGGCACGCAAGACAGGTGCCGTGTGTGCCGCCTTGGGAGCCGCCTTGCCCTCTTTCATCATCATTCTGCTCATTGCCCTGTTTTTCTCGCAGTTCAAGGATGTGCCCTGGGTGGCAGCCATGTTCAGGGGCATACGTCCGGCGGTGGTGGCATTGATAGCCGTGCCCACCTTCAATCTGGCGCGCAGTGCCAGGATAGGGTGGAGCAGTTGCTGGATTCCCATTGCCAGTGCTCTGGCGATATGGGCCATGGGTGTATCGCCCATCTTTGTGATTCTGGTGGCTGCCGCAGGAGGCTGGATATATGGCAACGTGATCAAATCGTAGAAGAGGGATGATGATTTTTCTGCAACTGTTTTACACCTTTTTCCTCATCGGTTTGTTTGGCTTTGGAGGCGGCTATGGCATGTTGTCGCTGATACAGACCGAGGTGGTGCATCACTGGCATTGGATGACCACGAGCGAGTTTACCGATATTGTGGCGGTAAGTCAGATGACGCCCGGACCCATTGGCATCAACTCTGCCACCTATTGTGGCTATACGGCGGTGTATCATGCAGGGATGGGTGAAACGCTGGCAGTGGTGGGCAGTGCGGTGGCAACCTTTGCTTTGGTGTTGCCCTCGCTCATCCTGATGATGATTATCAGCAAACTCTTTTTGAAATACATGCACACCAACATGGTGCAGTCGGTCTTTTCTGGCTTGCGCCCTGCCGTGGTGGGTATGCTGGGTGCTGCCACGCTGTTGCTGCTCACCCCCGAGAACTTCTCCACTCCCACAGAAAACGAGTGGCAGTTCTGGATCAGCGTCTCCCTTTTTGTCTTTACCTTTGTGGGCACCATGTGGATGCACATCCATCCCATCCGCATGATAGCGTGCTGCGCCCTTGCCGGCTGGCTGTTGCTGTAGGTATGGGCAAATTTCTCACATACCTACAATGCCATGCCCAATGCCCGTGCTACAGCATTCTTGATGAAAGCATTGATGGTGATGCCTGCCTTGCTGGCAGCCATAGCCGCACTGCTGTGTATCTCAGGTGTCAGTCTGACGTTCAGCACACCAGTGTAGGGCTTGCGAGGCTCAATGCCTTTCTCCTGACACAGTCGCAGGTAGTCATCTACAGCATCGTGAAAATCTTCGGTCAGTTGCTCTACCGTTGTCCCCTCATAGGTGATTCTGTCCTTGGTCATGCCCTGCACCTTGCCAAACAGGCATTGGTCGTCCTCACTGTACTCCACGCTGCCCGTATATCCTTTGTATTTTAAGAATCCCATAGTTTTTTCCTCCTTTATTCTATATAGTTGTTTTTCAGAAGATAGTTCAATATGTCACGCATCATGTAGCCCTTAATGATGTTGGCCGGATGCGGCTTGTGCATGATGTACGCATTTTGGTCGTTCTCATTGTAGAACCTGATGCGCGAGCCTGACGTGGAGCCTTTGTTTTCCAGTGTAAAGCCACAACCCTGAAACAGCGTTACTACCTCGTCGAAGGTGAAGTCACGTGGCTGTGTCTTAAATCTTCTAATCAGTTTCTCGCGCTTATTCATACTGCAAATGTACCTAAATAAAACTACACATCCAAACTTTTCTGCAAATATTTGTCCATGAAATGGGTAAGGGAAGTCACAGTACTACTATTTCATCGGCCTAATCTATATTTACGTTCAACAATGTTTCAAGTTCACTCAATGCTGATTTGCGGCATTTGCGGATTGGTGTAAAATCCATTTCTCCAACAAATCCTTTTATGCTTATGCCTTTCAAGTAAACTTTGTTAGCCCGTTTGAACAGAGATTGGATTTTGTTAAAGGCATTATCACCTGATAACTTTGGAACTTTATTCAGTTTCAAATATCTGGAAAGTCCTGCTATGTCATCCAAAATCCAGTCCTCTATCATACGTTCCACTTTAATCTGGCAGAAGTTCTGTATCTTCAATGCTTTTACTTCACGTTCCACCTTCTTCCAATCAACGATGGGGCGTTCTGCAAATTCAAAGACATCGGTGTCGTAGCTGCAACAAACAGTTTTTACCTCCAGACCTTTCTTGTGAGCCTTAGGGCAAATTTCATTTTTAAGCTTGCCTATGACCTTGCTTGTATATCGGGACACACCTTTCAGATTCTTCACTTCACATGAATGAACGGGAGTAGAAGAATGATTCCGATAGTATTCCAACAGGCCTTCGAAGAATATCTGGTCCGTGTCTCCTTCGACGAATATAACTATATGTGATTTTGATTGTCCTTTTCCCATTACTTGAAATATTCGTTAATCAACTCATCGTTACAATCCATGTCAAGTAACATCTCAAACATATATTCACCCACAGAGACTTCTTCCGCTGATGCATTCTTCAATACCTTGGCTACCTTATTGGGTTTGAGGCTTCGAAAATCTGCAACCCCCAATTCGGTAGGAATACCAAATTTCATCTTAGTCGGCTCCAAATACTTAATCAAATAAGGTGAATGGCTTGTAATCAGCACTTTGGTATCGCCCGCTAATTGCACAATTGCCGTTAACAGGTTTTGCAATAGTCTTGGATGTACGGAATTCTCCAACTCTTCCAACAAAAGCAATGGAATCTTATTTATTTCCGCAGCTATCACCAAAGTTAGGATAAAGAATATTTTCTTTGACCCTGAGGAAATGCGACTGATGGAAGTATATTGGTTATTGTATCTTTCCTTTACACGAACATCGTAAAAGGTTTCCGGTAAACGGAAAGGCAAATCTTTCGTTTCCTCCTCTTCTACATCTTTACGTAAATCTATTTGTACAGGTTCAAAATCCTCAATTGTTACCAATAGCCCCGTTACTACATCTTTCAGTAATTCGTATTTATTGGGAGCAAGTTTTTTCAAACTATTTAGATAATAGCCAACTTTGGACTCACGAGGATAATCCAAACTTAACTCATTCACATCATCGTCCGGTGCTATCATGTTAAACAAGCTATCCGGATGTTGCAAAGTGCCTATTTCCCGAACATCCAATCTGTTCAATTGACGAATAGAGTCAATATAGAAAAGGTCATCAAAATTAGCCAATTTATTTAATGCCAATATATTGTTATCGACAAGAAGTTGTTTGGAACAACGGCCAGTTGGTGAAGCCAAATAATAAGCAACATTCGTATCTTCACGATTGATATAACTTCTGAACTTCAAGTCATCATCTGATTTCATTCTTAAGTATTCACCTATAATTCTGGCGCCATCATCTTTTGAGGTCTTCCACCACTCAAAAGAATAGCCGTAAACAAAGCTGAATGTTTTCTCTCCATTAGAAAATTCTCCTTCCAATTCAAAAGAAAACGGAGTACCTTCCAAAGCTGTATTAATGGGTATGAGAGCTGTCTCTTATACACATCTGACGCTGCCGACGATATGCAGTGTGT